>JBCCIS010000053.1 GCA_039028155.1 Pseudomonadota bacterium | reverse complement strand
ATCAAGGAGCTTTGGGAGATTGATCCTGCCAAACACAAGAAGGGCACGATCATCCACACCATCGGCTGGCCGATGGACACCAAGACCTATGGCGGTTCTTTCCTCTATCACCTCGACGACAACCTGGTGTCGGTCGGCTACGTCATCGGTCTCGACTATCAGAACCCCTATCTGTCGCCGTTCGAGGAGTTTCAGCGCTTTAAGACCCATCCCGACATCCGGCCGTTTTTCGAGGGAGGCAAGCGCCTGGCCTATGGCGCGCGCGCGATCAACGAGGGCGGTTTCCAGTCGATCCCGAAGCTGACCTTTCCCGGTGGCCTGTTGATTGGTTGTTCGGCGGGTTTCGTCAACGTGCCCAAGATCAAGGGCAGCCATACGGCCATGAAGACCGGTATGACCGCCGCCGAGGCCGTGTTCGAGTGGTTCGCCGCCGGTGCGAACGGACGCGAAGTGACGGCCTATCCCGAGCGGCTCAAGAAGACCTGGGTGTGGGACGAGCTCTACCGGGTCCGCAACATCCGGCCCAGCTTCCATCGCGGCCTGTGGGGCGGCATCGCCTATTCGGGCATCGACACCTATCTGTTCCGTGGCAAGGCGCCGTGGACCTTCCACCACAAGGCCGACCACAGCGCGCTGAAGCCAAAAGCGCAGTTTTCGCCGATCGACTACCCGAAACCGGACGGCGAGGTCAGTTTTGACCGAAACAGCTCGGTTTTTCTCTCCAACACCAATCACGAGGAAGACCAGCCGGCTCACTTGACGCTGAAGGATGCGTCAGTGCCGATCGCCGTCAATCTGGCCACCTATGACGCACCGGAACAGCGGTACTGCCCCGCCGGCGTCTACGAGATCGTCGAGGACGACGATGGCAAGCCGCAACTGCAGATCAACGCGCAGAACTGCGTCCACTGCAAAACCTGCGATATCAAGGACCCGACGCAAAACATCGTCTGGGTGACGCCGGAGGGTGGCGGCGGCCCCAACTATCCCAATATGTAACCGATCCAAATGTAACCGGGGTCACTGGCTCTGACGGCCATGTGACCAAGGGGGCTTTGTAACGAACGGCTGGCTGGACTAGCATATCAGCCGTTTTTTCGGCTGGAGACTGCCGGTGAACTTAGGTTTTTCGATCTTTTCGCGCTTGCTCGGCGGCGTCGGCGTGGCCGCGCTGCTGGTCGCCTGCACCGATGAACGGCCCAGCGGCAGCGACGCCATTGTGCAGTCGGCAAGCTCGACGACCGTGGCGCAGGCCAATCAGCCGCTGGAGTTGATCGCGGCCGAAAGCGATAACGAGGAGATCCAGCCCAGCGCGTCCGGCAGTTACCTTTCCGCCCTTGTCGCCGCCAACAACCGCGACATGGGTTCGGCCGCCGAGTTTTTCGTGATGACGCTGGACAGCGATCCCGACAACCCGGAGCTTCTGCGCCAGGCCCATCTTGCGCTTGTCATGGATGGCCGGGTCGGCGAGGCGGTGCCCATCGCCGAGCGGTTGGAGGCTATCGAACCCGGTGACCCGATCGCCAACATGACCCTGGTTGTCGAAGCCATCAATGTTGGCGATCTGGAGTTCGCGTCCGACACGCTCGGCAAACTGCCGTTACAGGGTTACAACACCCTCGTCGTGCCGCTGGTCGAGGCCTGGATCGAAGTCGGGCGCGGTAACACGGAGGCTGCCCTGGCGGCCATCGCGTCCGGGCTTAGCGATGACGGCTTCGAGACCTTCCGCGCTTACCACATCGCGTTGATCGAGGACCTGGCGGGCAATGCCGAAGCCGCCGACCGGGCTTATGCCCTGGCGTTGCAGTCGCAGGAGGGCGGTTCCTATCGGGTGGTGCGCGCCTATGGCAACTTCCTGCGCCGTGAAGGCCGGGACGAGGAGGCCAAGGCCGTCTATGACGACTTCCTCGCGGTCAACACCGGCACCGTTTGGCTGGACGATGCGCTGGCCGAGTTCGAGGCCGGAACCGTGCCCGAACGAGAAATGGACTCGCCGGTCAAAGGCCTGTCTGAGGTTCTTTTTGGCGTCGCCAGTGTCGCGGATGCCGGCAGCGGCGGGGGAACGTCGTTGGTCTATGCGCGTTTGGCGTCCTATGTCGATCCCGACAGCGCGATCATTCATCTGCTGATTGGCGACCTCTTGGAGATCGACGACCGGCCGCTCGAGGCGGTCGAGGCCTATGGGAAGATCCCGGCGAGTTCGCCGCTTTCCTGGTCTGCCCGCCTGCGCACGGCCGTCAACCTCGACCGTGCCGGCGAGACCGACAAGGCGCTCGACATGCTCGGGGTCATGGTCGATGAGCAGCCTGAGCGTTCCGATACCTTGATCACGATGGGTGACCTGCTGCGCGTCGCGGAACGCTGGGACGAGGCCGTGGATGCCTATGACCAGGCGGTTGAGAGGCTGGGTGGCGAGGCCATGGCGACCTGGCGCCTGCTTTACGTGCGCGGCATTGCTCTGGAGCGCTCCGGCGACTGGCCGCGTGCCGAGGAGAACTTCCTTGCCTCGCTGGAGGCCAACCCCGAGAGCCCCTATGTGCTGAACTATCTGGGATACACCTGGGTCGATCAGGGCGTTCATCTGGACGAGGCGCTCGCGATGATCGAAACCGCCGTCGAACAGCGGCCCCAGGACGGCTACATCGTCGACAGCCTGGGCTGGGCGCTCTATCGGCTCGACGACTTCGATGGCGCCGTGCGTTACCTGGAGCGTGCCGTGGAGCTTGAGCCAGGCGATGCGGTGATCAACGATCATCTGGGCGATGCCTATTGGAAGGTCGGCCGCTTCAACGAGGCGAAGTTCCAGTGGAAGCGCGCGATGTCGCTGGCCGACGAAGACGATGCAGAGCTGATCGCGGTGATCCAGGATAAACTGGATGTCGGTCTGGATGCCGGGAGCTGACGGCGACCAACCCTCGATCGCGATTGCTGCCCCGGCCAAGGTCAATCTCTATCTCCACGTTACGGACCGACGCGATGACGGTCTGCATGAACTGGACAGCCTGTTTGTGCGCGTCGATGCCGCCGACCGGCTATCGGCCGAGGCGGCCGATCGGCTGAGCCTTCAGGTTCGCGGGCCGTTTGGTGAGGCTCTGCCGCCCCGTTCTCTCGATGACAACCTGGTCTTGAATGCCGCGCGCCTGTTGGCCGCAGAAGCCGGCGTGAACGCCGGCGCCGACTTGGTGCTGGACAAGCAGTTGCCTGTCGCGGCCGGAATCGGTGGCGGATCGGCCGATGCCGCCGCCACATTGCGCCTGCTTATGGAGCTGTGGTCGCTTGAGATCGATCCAACGCGACTGGCCGCGCTTGCCGCCCGCCTGGGCGCCGACGTGCCGCCTTGCCTGCACCACCAGCCCGTCCTGGTTTCTGGTATAGGCGATGTCGTTGAACCAGCGCCGCGCCTGCCGTCCGTCTGGTTGGTCTTGGTCAACCCCGGCGTCGAAGTGCTGACCGCCCGCGTCTTCGCCGCGCGCGCCGGCGACTTCAGCCCTGCCCACCCGTTGTCGCATGAGCCGCGCGATGCCGCCGAGCTTGCCCATGAACTCGGTCTGCGTCGCAACGATCTGGAAGGCCCCGCGACGGCCCTGGCGCCTGTCATCGCCGCTGTGCTGAATCAATTGCGTGAAAGGCCAGAGATCCTTCTTGCACGGATGTCGGGCAGCGGGGCGACCTGCTTTGGACTCGCGGCCACCGCCACGGACGCCGCGCGGGCTGCGGCGGCCATCGCCGAGACCCATCCGGACTGGTGGGTCCGTGCTGCCGCCTTGTTGCATGACAGTGATGCTAATAGGCTTCCCATAGGGCGCGGGAATCGTTAGGTAGCGCCCCATGTCGAACGAATTTGATGTCGCGGCCTGGCAGGACCGACTGGCCCGCCGCGAGGTAAGGATTGGTGTCATCGGCCTCGGTTATGTTGGGCTGCCGCTGGTTCTGGCTTTTCATGACGCCGGCTTTCCGGTTCTGGGCTTCGATACCGACGAGGCGAAGATCCGCCAACTCGACAAGGGCGAGAGCTATATCCGCCATATCGCCGGCGACGCCATTGCCGGGCTGGCCGGATCGGACCGGTTCCACGGGACCACCGATGTCGCCGATCTCGCCAACGCCGACGCCATCCTGATCTGCGTGCCCACGCCGCTGACCCGCTATCGCGATCCCGACCTTTCCTATGTCGAAGGCACGGCGCGCGCCATCGCGCCGCATGTGAGGGCGGGCCAGATCGTTATCCTGGAATCGACGACCTACCCCGGCACGACTGACGAGGTGCTGACGCCCATCCTGGAATCGGGCGGTTTGACCGCTGGGCGGGATTTCCTGGTCGCCTACTCACCGGAGCGCGAAGATCCCGGCAATCCGACCTACGGGACGACCGAGATCCCGAAGGTTGTCGGCGGCGACGACCAGGCGGCGACGTCGATCGCCTGCAGCCTCTATGACACCATCACCAGCGGCGGCACGGTGGCGGTGGGTTCGGCGGCGACGGCGGAGGCGGTCAAGCTCACCGAGAACATCTTCCGCGCCGTCAACATCGCGCTGGTGAACGAGTTGAAGGTCGTCTACGACAAGATGGGTATCGATGTCTGGGAAGTCATCGACGCCGCCAAGACCAAACCCTTCGGCTTCATGCCGTTCTATCCGGGCCCGGGTCTGGGCGGCCACTGCATCCCGATCGATCCGTTCTACCTGACCTGGAAGGCCAGGGAGTTCGAGACGCCGACCCGCTTCGTCGAGCTGGCCGGCGAGATCAACAGCGCCATGCCCGCCCACGTGGTCGCGCGCCTGGCCGAGGCACTAAACGACCGCTTTGGCAAGGGACTCAACGGAAGCCGCATCCTGATGATGGGCATGGCGTATAAGAAAGACGTCGACGACATCCGCGAGAGCCCGTCGCTCAAGCTGATGGCACTCCTGGAGGAGCGTGGCGCCGAGGTCAGTTTCTACGACCCCTTCATCCCCGTGATCTCGACGGGGCGCGAGCACGCTGCGCTATCGGGCCGCGAGAGCGTCACCTGGCAGGACGTCGTTGCCGGCAACCACGATGCCGCGTTCATCGTGACCGACCACAGCGATGTTGACTATCAGGCGCTAGTCTCAGCGAGCCCGCTCGTCGTCGACACCCGTAACGCAACGCGCGACGTCAGCGACCACCGCGACCGCATCGTGCGCGCGTGACTTGAACGGACTGACTTGAACATGGGCGCGCTTTCTGGTTTGAAAGCGCCGTCTCTGCTGGGGCGTAGCCAAGCGGTAAGGCAACGGGTTTTGATCCCGTGATCCCTGGTTCGAATCCAGGCGCCCCAGCCATCCTTGCGCGCACGCGCTGTCCGCCAATTGGCGAAGTTCATTGAACTTTCAGGCCGATTCTGGTCTTTAGGTCGGCGTCGAGCTATGGGCAGGCAGGCGTCGCCTAGGGGCACCCTATCTCAAGTCGAGACGTGCGCCGGCGTTTGCGTTCCCTTGATGTCACGTTAGGGAAACTCTGAGACCGCACGCCATGGCTCTTCGTAGATCGCTTTTGTTCACCAACTTTTTCGCCGCTGATGCCAGCGGCGGGCTTGGTCCCTATCTCGGTATCTATCTGCTTTCGGTTTTGGGCTGGCATGCCGGTTCGATCGGCATTGTACTGGCACTGGGCACGATCGCGACGGTCATCGTGCAGACTCCGGCCGGCGCGCTGATTGATAAGGTCCATTGGAAGCGCACGTTGTTGGCCCTGTGCGGCGGCACCATCGGTGTCGCGACGGTCGCTATTCCGATCATCGGCACCGACGCTGTTGTCTATGCCTCGCAGATCCTGGTGGGCATTGGTGCGGCGTTCATCGGTCCCTGTATCGCGGCAATGACACTGGGTCTGGTCGGGCCCGATAACTTCACGCGCCAGGCCAGCGCCAACGCGATGGGCAACCACACGGGCAACGTCGTTTCGGCGACGCTGGCTGCCGTCATCGCGCTCTACATCGCCGAGGCCGGCGTGTTCTATCTGGTCGGTGTCATGGCGGTTGGGATGATCATCTCGATCGCCTGCATTCCAGGTAAGGAGATCGACCATGAGGTCGCGCGTGGCGGCCTGGCAGATGAGGGAACTGGCGAAAAGAAACCCTCCGGTTTCAAGACACTGCTTGAAGACCGGTCGCTCGTCATCTTCGCGCTGTGCATTGTGCTGTTCCACTTCGCCAACGCCGCCATGCTGCCTCTGGTCAGTCAAAAACTCTCGGAAGGCAGCGACGCCGAGCACGGAACCGCGTTTACCTCAGCCTGCATTATCGCGGCCCAGATCGTCATGGGCATCATGGCGTGGCTTTGCGGGCGCACCGCCGACAGCTGGGGCCGAAAGCCCCTGTTTCTGGTGGCTTTTGCTGTCATGCCGGTGCGTGGCGTCTTGTTCAGCCTGGGCGACGACCCTGTCTACCTTGTCGCCGTACAGGCGCTCGACGGCGTCGCTAATGGTGTGTTCGGTGTCATGTTCCTGTTGATCGTCGCGGACCTGACACGCGGTACTGGACGGTTCAATGTCGTGCAGGGGGCGCTGACGACCCTGGTCGGCATCGGCGCTTCGCTCAGCAACCTGATCGCCGAGCAAATCGCAGACTTCTTCGGTTATGACACAGCGTTCTTATCGCTCGCCTGCGTCGCCATTGTCGGCCTGACCATCTTTCTCTTCTTCATGCCGGAGACGGCACCGCACAAACAGAAGGACGCGGTGCCTGGCTGATGATCCGCTTACGCGGAGTGGGCTGGTGATGCCCGCCATCGGGAATACGCGCTAGTCCATGAGCCAGACGATCCAGCCATAGGCGATGATCATCGAAACGATGGTGACCGGCAGGTTGATCAAGGTGAACTGCCAGAAGGTGAAGGGTTTCTGGCCGAACTTCTCGGTCTGCTGAACGACGATGACATTGCTCGCCGCGCTGATAATGAAGAGATTGCCGGCGAGCGTGCTCATGGCCGCCAACAGGATCAGCTCCGGTGTCTCCGGTTCGCTCAACAGGCCCAGATAGATCTCGACCGTCGGCACGTTGGAGAAGAGCTGGCTGGCGCCGAAGCCGACGGCGGTGATGACGTTGGGATCGTCCAGGTGTTCCATCAGCGGGCCTAAGGCCTCCTCGACGTCGCCGGAGGCGAGCACCGATCCGGTGACCACGAACATCGCGACAAAGAAGATCAATGTCGCCCAATCGACCTCGGCGAAAAGCTTGAAGCGGTGGTTGCTGAATAGATAGATCGGCAGGCAGGCGATAAGGCCGAGCCAGCCGAGTTCGATGGCGAGGTCGGGGACGACCTCACGGATGACCGCATCGGCGCCAATCAAAATCACCAGAAGCGCCGCTGCCGAGTAGGCCGGCCAGGTCTGGTGGGTCGTCACCGGCTCCGGCGCTTGCCAGTCGGACGTGTCGATCTCCGGCTCGCGCGCCAGGCGCACGGCGAACCAGGCGAAGGCAAGGACCATGGCGACGACGGTCGGCACGATCAGCCACGTGACAAACGCGACAAAGGGGTTCCTGAAGTTAGGTTCGGCGGCGATCAGGATGTTCTGGGGGTTGCCGATCGGCGTCAGCATGCTGCCGATGGTGACGGCGGCGCACAGCGCGATCAGGAAGATTGTCGGGCGGACGCGAAACGCCTGGGACAGCGTCAACGCCACCGCCGTGCCGATGACCGCCGCCGCGTCGTTGGTGTAGATGGCCGCGCCCAACCCGGTCAGCACCATGAAACCAGCCAGCGCCGCCGGTCTGCCGTGGCGATGCTTGGCCAGCCAGGCGCTCACCTGATGCGGCGCGCCACCGTGATAGAGCGCGATGCCGATGGAGAAGACGCCGAACAGATAGGCAATGATGTTCCAGTCGACATAGTCGACGGCGCCGATCGGACTGACCTGGCCGCTCGCCACGATGACGACGGCGCCTGCCAGCATGACATGCCAGATCCTGAGCCATGACGGCAGCCACTGACGGATCGCAATAATCGCGAAGATCAGGATCGCGACAACCGTACTGATCGACATAAATCGCTATCTCGCAACGGGTTAGGCAAGCGCGGGCGCGCCCCAACCCGCTCGGCCCGCTATACCATAGATTAGGATTTGGGGCTGCGATGAGATAGACGGACGTCATCGTGACGGGTTAGGAATCCAGGGAACAGGTTCGCGTCGAAGGAGAAAGCTTGATGCCGCTAGACGACGAATTCAGCCCGCGCCTTGCGTTTAAGAAGGTCGGCACCCGCCCTTTGCGACCCGATGGCGTCGACAAGGTCACCGGGCGCGCCCGCTATGGCGCCGATATGGCCGACGCCAACATGTTGGTCGGCCTGGTGCTCAGAAGCCCCCATGCCCACGCCCGAATCGTCTCGATCAACACCAAAAAGGCCAAGAAGCTGGCCGGGGTGAAGGCCGTGGTGACCCGTGACGACTTTCCGCACCTCAAAAACGATCAGACGGTGAAGGGTGAGGAAGAAGAGAACATGTGGGACGTCGCGCAGAACATCATGGCGCGCGACAAGGTCCTTTACGAAGGCCATGCCATTGCCGCCGTCGCCGCAACCAGCAAAGCGGCCGCGCGCGAGGCCCTGAAGCTGATCAAGGTGAAGTACGAGGTTCTGCCCCACGTCACCGATGTCGACGCGGCGATGGCGCCCGACGCGCCGCTGCTGCACGACGACATGTTCACCGCCGGCATGGAGCCGGCGCCGAAGAAACCCTCCAACATCGCCGAATACTCAGAGATCGCCACCGGCGATGTCGAAAAGGGTTTCGCCGAGGCCGACGTGGTCATCGAACGCTCGTTCCGCACTGAAGCCGCGCACCAGGGCTATATCGAGCCCCACGCCTGTTTCGCTTCGGTCTCGGAGGACGGCCTGGCCGAACTATGGTGCTGCACCCAGGGCCACTACACCGTGCGCGCCATGTGCGCGGCGATCCTGGGCTGGGATCTCGCCAGCCTGCGGGTGACCTCGTCGGAGATCGGCGGCGGCTTCGGCGGCAAGACGACCGTGTTTCTGGAGCCGATCGCGCTCGCGCTCGCCAAAAAGGCGCACCGGCCGGTCAAGATGGTGATGAGCCGCGACGAGGTGCTGCGCGCCTCGGGCCCGACATCCAGCACCAGCATGACCATGAAGATCGGCGTCACCCGCGACGGCCGCATCACCGCGGGCGAGGGCGTCTATAAGTTCCAGGGCGGCGCTTTTGCCGGTTCGCCGGTGCCCTATGGCGCGGCCTGCGCCTTCGCGCCCTACGACACGCCCAACGTTTTATTGCGCTGCTATGACGTCGTCACCAACCGGCCCAAACAAGCGGCCTATCGCGCGCCGGGCGCGCCCATGGCCGCCTTACCGGTTGAAGCGCTGCTCGACGAACTCGCCGAGAAGATCGGCATGGATCCGATCGAACTCAGGCGGAAAAACGCCGTGAAGGAAGGGTCGTCATCGGCCTATGGCCCAACCTTCGGACCGATCGGCATGATCGAGAGCCTCGACGCGGTCGAGAACCACGACGTCGCGAAGAAGCCGCTGAAGGCCAATCAGGGCCGCGGCATCGCGTCGGGCTTCTGGCCCAACTATGGCGGCCAGACCTGCGTCACGCTTAACATAAACACCGACGGCACCGCGCTCTTGTCGCTGGGCACGCCGGATATCGGCGGCAGCCGCGCCTCCATGTGCCTGATGGCAGCCGAGGAACTCGGCATCGCCTATGAGAACATCAAGGCGATCATCGCCGACACCAGTGCGCTCGGCCATAACGACACCACCGGCGGCAGCCGTGTGACCCACTCGGCCGGTATGGCGACCATCGATGCGGCCAAGGACGCCATCGCCAAGATGCGCGAGCGCGCCGCCCAGATCTGGGGCATCGACCCCGATGCGGTCGTCTGGCGTGACGGCGCGGCCCACCCTTCGGGCCATAACGCCGGCGACTTCGAACCGATGTCACTCGCCGAACTCGCCGCCATGGCACCGCAGACCGGTGGCCCGATCGCCGGCCACGCGGAGATCAATGCCGAGGGTGCGGGCAACAGTTTCAGCACCCATCTGGTCGACGTCGAGGTCGACCCGGAAACCGGCCACGTGACGATCCTGCGCTATCTGGTTGTCCAGGACGCCGGCAAGGCGATCCATCCGGACTATGTCGAAGGCCAGTACCAGGGCGGCGCGGTCCAGGGCATCGGCTGGGCGCTCAACGAAGAGTACGTTTATGGCGAGGACGGCCGTCTGCAGAACCCGACCTTCCTGGACTACCGCATTCCCGTCTGCTCGGACGTGCCGATGATCGACACGGTGATTGTCGAGGTGCCGAACCCCGGCCACCCCTATGGCGTGCGCGGCGTCGGCGAGACGCCGATCGTGCCGCCGCTGGCCGCCGTCACCAACGCGGTGTCGCGCGCGATCGGCCAGCGCCTGACCGATATCCCGATGTCGCCGCCCAAGATCCTGGCCGCGATCGAGGCGGCCAAGGACTGAACCTTGGTCGAGGTCAGGCTCGGCGCGACGCTAAGGTCGAAGGCCGGCGGCCGCGAAACGTTCGAGGTCGAGGCCGGGACCATCATGCAGGTGCTGCGGCAGCTCGGCGAGCGCTACCCCGAGCTCAAGCCGATCCTGGACAAGGGCGTCGCGGTCGCCATCGACGGCCGGCTCTACCGCAACGCCCAACTGCAAAAGGTGCCGGAGGGTGCTGAGGTCTACCTGATGCCGCGCGTGGCGGGGGGCTAGAGCGGGTGAATCCGTTCTAGCCCAGGCGTTCACACCACCTTGCGCAAGACCTCGATGTGGTCGACGCGAATGCCGCAGCAACCGCCGATGACCTGCACGCCGCGGCCGAGCCAGCGCTGGGCGTTGGCGGCGTAGTCTTCCGGTGTGATCGTGCCGTCGAAGACCCATTTGCCGTCGATCTCGTCGCCCGTATGGGCATAGACGCCGACCGGGCCGGACCAATGCTCGTTGACGACGTCGAGACAGGCGTCGATGTGCTTGACCTCGGTGTGCATGATGTTGATCAGCGGTACGTTCTTTTCCTTGAGCACGGCGAGCACGTCGGAGAGCGGGCCGCCTTTCCACAAACACACGGTGCCGGTGTCGTCGGGTTCGCATGTCAGGCCGACCCACACCGGCAGGCCGCTTGATTGCGCGGCGTCGAGCGTGACCATCATCTGCTCGCTGTCGATCATCATCTCCAGCATCAGAAGGTCGGCGCCGGCATCCGCCATGATCGCAGCCTGTTGGGCGGCGTTCTCGCCAAGAACGTCGAGCGTCGGCGGGTTATCGGTCCACGTCCAATAGGACATGCCGCCGGCGACCAGGACGTCCGGCGTCGCCATGCGCTCGCGCGCCTCGAGGGCCAGTTCCACGGCACGCCGGTTGTAGTCCTCGAACTGGTCGGCGACGCCGGCGTCTTCCAAGGCATGACGGTGCGTCGCGAAGGTGTTGGAGATGACGATCTGGGCGCCGTGGCGGATGTAGTCCTCGTGGATACCGCGCACGATATCCGGGTGGCTCAGCGTGCCGCCGCCGTTCCACGCGTTCTCCAGGTGCGGCACGCCGCGCCGGTCGACCTCGGTGCCGGTGGCTCCGTCGATCAGGATGCGCTCGCCGTTCTGGATACGGCGCATCAGGTTGTCGTAACGGCTCATGGTTGCGTTCCTCGTGTCGTCGCTCAGTCGTTGCGTCAGTCGAGAAGGCCGGCTGCTTTCAGGCCGGAAAGCGACTGCTCGGCGAGCTCCGGACGATTGCCGGCGAGGTTGCGGATCTGCGCCGCCAGGTGTTGCGGCGTCATCGCGGGATTGGCGCGCAGCGCGCGGTCCATCGCCTGTTTGGCCTCGTCATAACGGCCGAGTTGGCCGAGCGCATTGGCAAGCGTCACCCAGGCGCCGGAATAGCCGGGCTGGGCCTCGACGCTTTTGCGCGCAAAGGTGACCGCCTCTTCGGACCGGTTTTCGCGGGCGCAGGCATTGGCCTTGAAGTACTGCCAATAGGGTACCATCGGGTGGTTCGGCGCGGCGGCCAGGATGCGGTCCAGCACCGCGTGGCCCTCCTGCAGCTCGTCGCCCGTGCCGCCATAGGCAAGCGTGCGGCCCAGCCGTCCCCAGCTATGGAAATCGAACGGCGCGACTTCGACGGCCCGGCGCAGCGCGCGCACGGCCTTGTCGTGCTCGCCGCAATTGCTCAGCACATTGCCGAGCGCGCGCAGCACGACGGGATCGTCGGCCGATAACTCGCTCGCCCGCTCGACGGCGGCGAGCGCCGCCGCACGGTCCTCTTCCGGTCTGTCGCTCAACCCGTTCATCACCCGCTGCATCAGGACGGACGCCAGACTGGCGTGGGCGCCGGCATAGTTAGGATCGATGGCGATGGCCTCTTTGGCGAGCGCGAGCGCATGATCGCCGGCATCACGGTTGATCGGCAGGTTCTGCGCCCGTGCCTTTTGCACGAGGCCCCAGGCATCAAGGCTCTCGGTCGACCGCCGTCTCGCGCGCTGCCATTCGGCGCGAAGGAACTCGCCGCCAAACGCGATGACGATGGATTCGGCGATTTCCTCCTGGACCGCGAAGAGGTCGTCGATCTGACGCTGATAGGTTTCCGACCAAAGCTGGCTGCGGTCGGCGGCATCGGAGAGTTCGGCGGTGACCCGGACGCGGTCACCGGCGCGGCGCACGCTGCCGGTCAACACATAGCGCAACTGCAGGTCGCGGACGACCTGCCACATGTCGTCGCCGCGGCCGCGATGCGCGAAGGTCGCTGGCCGGGAGGCGACGCGCAGGTCGGGGATCTTCGACAGCATGGTGATGATTTCCATCGCGATGCCATCGGCGAGATAAGCGTCCTCGGAATCCGGCGACAGGCTTTCGAACGGAAAGACGGCGATCGAGCCGCGCGCCTCCTCCGGGCGCGGCGGCGCCGGCTGGTCCGTCGGCTTGCGGTCGGCGGGTGCTGCCTTGCTGGAGATTCGGTAGGCGTGGATCGGCTCGGCGATGTTCTTGACCGTCTGTTCGCCCAGGTCGACATGGTCCAGGTCAAGCCGGTTCTTGATCTGCTCGAACACCGCGCGCGAGGCGCAGATGCCACCGGGCTCGGCCAGACCTTCCAGGCGCGAGGCCACGTTAACGCCGTCGCCGTGAATATCCTCGTCCTCGATGATCACATCACCCAGGTTGATGCCGATGCGGAACTGCAACGACTGGTCCCGCGCCTTGTCCTGCTCGCGTTCGCTGACGCCCTTCTGCCAGGCCACCGCGCATTCGACCGCCTCGACGACGCTCTGAAACTCCAGCAGCAGACCGTCGCCCATCAGCTTGACGATCCGGCCCTTGTGCTTGGCAATGACGGGTTCCAGGAAGTCGTGGCGCAGGTCCTTCAGATGTGCATGCGTGCCGACCTCATCCGTGCCCATCAGGCGCGAATAGCCGACCACGTCCGCTGCAAGTATGGCCGCCAGGCGTCGCTGCATGCCTTGCCTCCCTGAGACCTGAGACTAACGGTCCAGGGCCGTGGAATCTATGTCACTGAAACGGCACTTGCCTGCCCGTGACGAGTTGTGATGAGCCGAAGTGCGCTGCTAGCAGGCGGTCGTAGAGCAGTGTCATCTCATGTTCGCCGACGGTCGTTACCGGGGCGCCGAGATGTCCGGTCAGCGAATCGACAAAACCGTGCCAGCCGACGGCGACGCCGACCCAATGGGTGCCGGGCCCGCCGGGTTGCCGGGTGTCCAGGTCACCAAGCTCACCGTCTGGCGCCGTCACGCCTGGTCCCATTCGGTCGAGCAGGTGGAAGCGCGTGCCGTTGTCGCTATCGGCAATCTCAAACCGGGTTTGGCCGCCCTGATCGGCCGTGAACGCGATCGCCGAACCGGGCTCCAGGGCCGATACAACACCATTCCAACCGTGTTTGAACGAAAACCGGCCGCCGATACGGGCCTCCATGGTCGTCTCCATGAACCACTGCGATAACTCGGCGGGATCGCTGACGGCTTGCCAGATGTGCCGGCGATCGACAGGTAGCCAGCGTTGGAAGGTCAGGGTGCCGGGGCCGGTGAGCTCTCCCATGTAGGGCGAGAACGCCAGCAGCGCCGACCAGTTTTCGAAACCGTAGTGTTTCGCGACGACGTCGGGGTCGGAACCGATCCCATTTTCGCGACGCATTTCCTCGGTGTCGGCGTGGAGAATGTCGGCAAGGCTGGTGCTGGTCATGCGCGCCCTAAAGCGGCCTCACGGCATCGGCGATGCGCGCGAGTTTGAGCGCGTCATAGCGTTCGTCGGCGTCCGGCGTGTCGTGGGCCAGGCGGAACGCGGTCATGCCGTTGGGCAAAGGCTGGATGATGTTGCCGCCATAGCCGCGCATGGTCGCCAGGCGCATGAAGCCGCGTTCGCGGCTGTTATAGCCCTGCATCCAGTAGGCCAGGTGATAAGTGATATCGCCATCGGTGGTGGTGTGGCCAGTTGGCAAGCCCTTGTCGGGCGAGGGGTCGAGCGCCTCGCGAACGAGCGACGGATCGAGCAGTTGCTCGCCATCGTGCATTCCGCCGTCATGCAGAAGCCGGCCAAGCTTGGCGATGTCGTCGAGGCCCAGGAAAAAGCCGAACGCCGTCACAGGCACACCCAGGGCTCCACCGGACTCCAGGGTGCGGTTCATGTCGGCGCCGCGAATGCCTATCGGTTGATAGACCTCGTCGGCGACCATGGCGAAGAGATCGGCGTCGGGCCCGCGATGCCGCTTCCAGACGGCGTCCATGGCGACGCCGGCCATGAAGAGGTCCTGATCGCGGTAGCGGGTGACCTCGCCCGGCCCCCAGGGGTAGCTCGGACAGGCGAAGGCGGCCGCCAGCTTGTCGTTACGGCTTTTGGCGGCATACCAGGCCTGATAGGCGCGGTAGCAGGCTTCGCCCTCGGTACCGATATGCTCGGGCCCGGTCAGGTTGTCGGCGTGGATATCCAGGACGTCGCGGGTCGGCGAGGCCGTGCCGATACCGCTTGCCATGTTGAGGCAGTCGCGGATCGTGACGTGCAGCCAGCCGTCATGCGCGGCCGCCACCTCGACCACGTCGCCGACAAGCGTGTTGCCGATGTCAGGGCCCAGATGATGGGCCAGGCGCATCAGGGCCGTCGTGCCGAACGCCGCCTTGGTCGCCGACCACAGACCGAACCGCATGGCGCGCGGGAAGGGGGCGGCGCCGTGCTCGGTGCGCATGGGCGTCGCATAGATGACATCGCCGATGACCAGGCCGGCGACGATTTCGCTGTCGGCGCCCGGACCCTCTGCAAGCGCTTCGATCAGGTCGTGGCCGCAATGGGCCGCGAGCTCGTCGATCGGGCGGATGGCGAATTCCTCGCTGCGGTCGGCGGTATAATCCTGGCGCGCCGCTTCGCTCGTGGCGGGCTCGCCGGTTTCGACGCGGATGGGAACCCGGCCCCAAAGCTGGAAGGCATTCGGCATGTGATCGGGCTGGGTGTGGGTGATCTTCTGGACGGCGAGCGGCGTGACGGTCGTGTCGTCAAACAGGAATGATGCCAGGCCGTTATGGGTCTCGTTCTCGCGCTCGTTGGAGAGCTGGAACGGGAATGATGCCCGCGACAGCCCGCCGTCTCCCGGTTCCGACCACACCTGACCGGCGCCCGCCGCCAGGTCCCAGTAGCTGTCGCCGCCGGATCGGCGCAAGCCGCGGCTGTCGGGGATCAGTGCGCCGTCCTGTGTCGTGAAACCGATCGATACGCCGGGAAAGAGGCGGGGGTCGCCGCCCAGGAGGGTCGGTTCATTGAGCGCCGCACAGTCGCTCGTCAGCGCCGTCTCGTCGACGTGCAGCGTGCCGGCGAAGCCGCGCTGCGCCGCCGTGGCGTCCGGTCCGGGCTCAAAGGCGGCGTTGGCGACGGGACCGGTCATGGTCTCGCCATCACGCATCATCTGCGCCGTCAGCGCGCTACGATCAGCCATCAAACCTCCAAGTGCCTGGACGAGCGGCGGATGCCATCCGATCATAGCCCCAGAGCCAACACAACCGCGCCGCCACGGAGGACAAACATGACAACACCCATTCTGGTGATCGGCGCGACCGGCCATGTCGGGCGAGAGGTCGTTGATCAGCTCAAGACCGCTGGCCATCCCATGCGGATTATGACCCGGGACGCTTCGCGCGCGGCCGATCTGGGCGTTGGCGGTGACGTGGTGGTCGAGGGCGACCTGCGCGACCCCGGTTCACTCAACGACGTCGTTGCCGGGGTCCAGAAAGCCTATTACGCGACGCCCGACCCCGAGGACAACGTGGTCATGTTGGAGAACTTCCTGGCCGCCGCGAAGCCGGCGGGTCTTCAGCATGTGGTCCGGCTCTCGGCGCGCTCGGCCGACATCAACTCGTCGGACGATCTGGCGCGCCGGCACGGGCTGGCGGAAAAGGCTCTAGAGGACTCCGGCGTCGCCTGGACACACATCCGGCCCAGCTGGTTCATGCAGATGATGTTCGAATACGCGCCCGGCGGGCGCATGGCGCTACCGGGCGGCGAGGGACGGATCGGCTGGATCGATACCCGCGATATCGCCGCCATGGCGGTCAAGTCGCTGACCGAGCCGGGGCACGAGGGCAAGTGCTACACGATCAGCGGGCCGGAGGCGCTGTCCTATGGCGATCTCGCCCGTGCGATGTCGGAGGCGACGGGCCGCACGTTCGTTTATGAGGCCATGAGCCCTGAGGCCTATCGCGAGCAGCAGCGCGCCGCCGGCGACGAGGCCTGGTACATCGACCTCGTGCTGCAGCTCTACGCCAACATCCGGGCCGGCAGATACGCCTATCTGACGGACGAGTTCGAGGCGGTGATGGGCCGTCCGGCGACGACCTTCGCCCAGTTCGCCAAGGACTGCGCCGCCGACCTGGTCAGGCAGTTGGATTGACCGCGGGCTGGTCAGACGCCAGGGAAACGCGCAAGGCCTCCTCAAGGTTCGGGCACCGGAAACCGAAGCCGGCATCGCATAGCCGTATCGGCTGAACCCGCTTGCTGGCGAGCAGGAGCTCCTGCCCCATTTCGCCGAACACGAAGCGGATCACGCCAGCGGGGATGGCGAACAGACAGGGCCGCCCCAACTGGCGCGCCAGCGCGACCGAGAACTGCGCATTACGCACCGGCACCGGGGCGACGGCGTTGAACGGGCCCCTGAGGTCGTCGCGCGCGATCAGGAAGGCGATCATGGCGATGACGTCGTCCAGGTGGACCCAGGACATCCATTGCCGGCCCGACCCCAGGCGGGCGCCCAGACCGAACTCGAAGGAGGGCATCATCATGCCGAGCGGACCGCCATGGGCGGCTAGCACCAGTCCCAGCCTTAGTTGCACAACACGGACGCCATAGCGGCAGGCCTTGCGCGATTCGGCTTCGCAGGCCGCGCACATGGCATTGGAGAACCCCGGTTGGGGTTTGGTGTTCTCGGTGACCGGACGTTCGCTGTCCGAGCCGTAATAGCCGATTGCCGAGGCGGTGATCAAAACCTCAGGTTTGATCTCGAGGCGGCCGATGAAGGCGACCAGCGCCCGGGTCGTATCGATCCGGCTGGCGCGCAGCACCGATTTGCGCTTGGCGGTCCAGCGCCGTGTCGCGACCGGCGCGCCGGCCAGGTGGACGACGGCATCGAAGACCTCGTCATCGCCGAAGCTGTCGAGGTCGGTCGTGATGCGCACCGGCAGCGGCAGATCACGCGCTTTGCGGGCGTCGCGGGTCAGGACGGTCACATGGTGGCCGGCTTCGACCAGCGCCGCGGTCAATCGCCGGCCGATGAAGCCGGTGCCGCCGGTGATCAGGATCCGCTTATTGCCGTCGAGATAGTCGGTGACCAAGTCGGCGCCCGGATCGGCGACAGAGGGTGCCTGGCCGACAGCGTGACTGCGCGCGGTATCGCGGAGGGTCCAATAGGCAACGCCGACAGCAAACACAGTCATCACGGCCGACCAGGCGCCGCGCTCGACCAGGACAAGCGCGGTGGGTTCACCGGCCCAGGCGACGAGATAGGGCGCGAACAGCGCCAGGAAGGCGCCGTAGCTGATGGCCAGCACGGTGTGGAGGACCCGTTCGCTCGCGGGCAGGAGACGGGTGCGGTCCTCGATAACGAAGTCGGTGAGCGTGATGGCGATCTCGATCACAAGCAGGCCGGCAAAGGCGATGGCCAAAAGGCCATGGGGTTCGGCCCAGGCCAGGACCAGGAAGATGACCGCGTAGATTCCGTTGCGGGCGGCGTGGAGCCGGAGTTCCGCAGACGCGGTTTTTTTCCACGTCAGACGCTCGGTCATCTCGTGATGGTAGGCCAGATCGAAGGCGCCGAGCAGCGCCTGGGCCGTCACGACGATCATCAGGGCTTCCATGGGACATCCTCCCGTTCGAAAAAATCGCCTTCCTGGAACACCAGCTCGCCGAACCAGGGATGACGGATCTGGAGCGTGAAACGGAACCGGCCGCCGCCCAGCTCGCGATGGGTGACGTGGGTCTCGCCGGGCGACAGCACATGGGGCAGGGGCACGCGCAGCGGGCCGCAATGCCAGGCGTAGCCGGTGCTGATGAAATGCAGCGCGCGTCTTTCCGCCTTCAGATTGAGCCGCATGACAAACCCTCGGCCCAGGCACTCGAGCAGGCCGTCGCGCGGGTCGAACCGTTTGACGCTGGTCACGACAAAACGTCGGCCGGCCGGGAACAGATAGGCGCGGTTCCAGATGCCGGCGGCGCTTGCGGTATCGCCCTCGACGTCGATCATGGTGACGATGTCGCGGCCGGTCTTGGGGCACAGCGATGTGCCGAACAGACGCGCCAACAGGGCCAGCACGCGTCCGGCGCGCGACAGACGGACCGTTCCCATCAGGCCATAGAAACCGCGCTTGGTGCCGTCGTCGCCGAAACGGGCGCGAATGGCGTGGTCCAGGCGGTGCCAGGCGGTCTCGCCCAGCAACGAACGATAGGTCGGCGCCGGCTCGTCGGTCCGCCGGACGGCATGCGCCGCTGGCGCAGGCCCCATCGTTATAGTCGGAAGTTTCAGGAAATTTTGAAAGAACATGTCAAAAATCTCCCCTACGTCGCGAACTTCGCGACCCGCGCGCCCATGGCCATCAGCTTGCGCAGGACCGGGCGCGGAATGCGGCTGACCTGCTGGTACCAGTTGGTCATGTTGGTGACGAAGTCGTGCATGGCGGCAATGCGCTCGGCGACGCCAGGGTCGATCGTCTTATCGGCTGCGGCTTCGTCGCGGCAGCGCACCAGAGTCTGCAGCAGCGGATCGATCTCGCGCTCCTTCCGGCCTTCGACGATCCGGGTCATGATTTCCCAGACATCCTTTTCAGCGGTGAAGTGGTCGCGGCGGTCGCCCAGGACGTGGGTCAGTTCGATCAGGCGCCAACCCTGCAGCTCCTTCAGGCACATGCTGACATTGGAGCGCGCGATCGAGAGTGTTTCGGTGATCTCGTCGGCGTGCAGGGGATCGCTTGCCAGGTAGAGCAGCGCGTGGACCTGGGCGACCGAGCGGCTGACCCCCCAGCGCGAGCCCATCTCACCCCAATGCAGGATGAACTGTTCCATGGCGCTGTTGAGTTTCATGTCTTCACCGTTATTTCAGAAAAAACTGAAATAAATGTATGAACTTTCGCGCCGAGAGTCAAGATTGCTTGTATTCCGCCGTTTTCGGCCGCGTCAGGCTTCGTCGGATTGCGGCAGGACGTTGTTCAGCTGCAGCCAGTCAAGCATTGAGCCGACAAAGTTATGTCGTTCGTTCTCGGCCGTGCCGGGTGGACACTGTCGTCCAGCGTGGCGGGGGTGTACCAGCGTGACTGCGGTACCTCGGCAACGTCGATCGTCAACCGGCAACCGCAGATCTTGCAGAACAATCGGCTGACACCGTCGGAGCTTTCGGAGTGGGTCAGGTAGTCCTCGCCCTTGACGTAGACCACGGATTTGATGGGCGCGATCGCAAGGGTGGCGAACGCCGCGCCATGGATTTTGCGGCACATCGAACAGTGGCAATGATAGACGTCCGTTGTCGGTGCCCGGACGTCATAGCGCACGGTGCCGCACTGGCAGCCACCTTCAAGCGTTAACGACGTCTCCGTCTGAACTCTCCCGGTTAGTTCGAGGTTGTGTCAGCCGTCGTCGAACTCGATGACCTTCGGCAGCGTGTCCATCGGTTCGTACCAACCGTTACGCGATTCCCAGAAGATATGCCGGAAGTTGGCGTCCTTGGTGCGCGGATCGGCGCCATCGTCCAGGCTGCCCGCGGCATACCAGATGTCGCCCGGTTGCTCGGTGTTGTGTTCGTAGACCCGCGCGCCGCAGGTCGAGCAGAAGAACCTGTGAATGCGTTCCGAGCTGTCATAGCGCGTCACGTTGTCTGCGCCATGGGTCACGACGAACGCGTCGCGCGGCACGACCACATAGGTCGGCATCAACGCGCCCTGCAGTTTGCGGCAGATGGAACAGTGGCAGTGGTAGACATCGCTGGCTAGTGCGTGCACCTCGAAACGCACCGCACCGCACAGGCAGCCGCCGGTCAACGGTTTGACGTCGGCCATCGCTCAGCCCTCTCCGTAACCGGTGTGTTTAGGCAAGTCGTCGCCTGGGTCGTACCAGTCGACGCGCGATTCCCAAAAGATATGCCGCTCCTTGTCAGGCGCGTGCCCGGGCGATTGGCCGGCATCGAGCGAGCCGAGATTGATGAAGAACTCGTCGGGCCAGTTGTCGACCCTGGTGAAAAGCTGGCATCCGCAGACGCGGCAGAACTGCCGATGTGTGCCGGGTGTGCTTTCGAAGTCAACCAGGTCCGCCTCGCCGCTGACCAGCGTGAAGGCGTTCAATGGCACGATGCCGGCACTGGCGAAGAGAGCGCCATGGGTCTTGCGGCACAAGGAGCAATGGCAGTGCACGACCTGCTTCATCGATCGGTTGACCTCATAGCGTATGGTGCCGCATTGACAGCCGCCGGTCAGTGATTGGGTCGTCACGACCGCGCCTCCTGCCTCAAGAGAACTTCGGCGGGCGCGGGACGCCCAGATCCAATTGCCGTTCCATCGCCATGGCGAGCTCGATCAAACGTCCGTCATCGTAGAGCTTGCCCCACAACACCGAGCAGTGTGGCAGGTCGCGGGCCGCTTTCGACGGGTTGGCGGAAGGTGCGTAGCTGTCATTGACCCTGGGCGCGAAACCGGACGGCACGGCGATCGCCGGATGGCCCGTGCAGTTGGTGATGGTCAAGAGCGGCGTGCCTTCCGGTGGCGACAGCAGCGCGTCGACCTCGTCATAGACATCGGCCATCGCCTCCATGGTCAGCCGGCGCAGGCGGTCGGCCTGGAGGAAATCGACGGCGGAGATGAAGCGCGCCTTGCGAAACTCGTTGGGC
The DNA here is from genome assembly GCA_039028155.1 of Pseudomonadota bacterium. NCBI lineage: Bacteria > Pseudomonadati > Pseudomonadota > Pseudomonadota bacterium. The sequence goes on along the minus strand of JBCCIS010000053.1, from coordinate 10,496 downwards.
CACGAGATATCCGTCTGCTCCGGCAATTGGCGATCCCCGCCCGACAGCGTCAGGTCCTCGAACGCGGCCGCTGATTCGGCGAACAGGATGGTCTCGAGGGAATCGTAAGGCAGCGCCGGCAGCTTGATCTTTTTGACCTTGCACCCCGCGCGTTTCAGCGCCCGAAGGGCGGCCCGGTCGGCGTCGGTTCCGATCGGCGGTTCAAGCCAATCGGGGTCGTAGCCGATCACCGCGCCGTCGACCGAAGCCTGACCGTCGAAGTTCAACGGGATGTCGGCCGACCCGGGATCGTCGGCGTCGTGACCGTTAAGGGCCTTTAGGATCAGTGCGGTATCCTCGACGCCGCGGGTCAGGGGCCCCAGCTTGTCGAGCGACCAGCACAGCGCCATGGCGCCTGTGCGCGGCACACGTCCGAAGGTCGGGCGCAAGCCGACGGTGCCGCAACGGTCCGCCGGACTGATGATCGAGCCCAAGGTCTCCGAGCCGATGGCAAAACCGACACAACCGGCGGCGACCGTAGCGCCCGAGCCGGCGCTGGAGCCGGACGAGCCTTCGTCCAGGTTCCAAGGGTTGCGGGTTCGCCCGCCATGCCAGACATCGCCATAGGCCAGCGCGCCCAGAGAGAGCTTGGCGACCAAGACCGCGCCCGCCTCGTGCAGCAGGCGCACCACGGCCGCGTCCTCGGTTGGGCGGCGGTCGACATAGGGTGGCGCCCCCCAGGTCGTCGCGACGCCGCGCGTATCCAGAAGATCCTTCGCGCCCCAGGGAATACCGTGCAGGGGACCGCGCCGCTTACCCTTGGCGAGCTCGCGGTCGGCATGGCGCGCCTGGGCGAGCGCACTTTCTTCCATGAGCGTGACGACAGCCTGCAGCCGCCGGTCGAAACGCTTGAGCCGGTCCAGGTACAGCCCGGTCAGGTCGACGCTGCTGATATGACCGCGGGCCAGCCATTGACCAAGCATGGTGACCGGGGCGTATGCGATATCGGTCTCATCAGACGGTAGCTTGCCGGCGCGAAGAGTCGAGCGGCGAAAGCGCGCGCGTTCGGGAACCGGTGTTCCGGGCAATAGTGGGTCGAACGTGCAGGCCGGGTTGAGCGCGTTGCCCAGGTCGACCTGACGTTGCGCCAGGGTGCGGTTGAGTTGCACATCGAAGGTGCGGGCGAGCTGGTCGCGTTCGCTTGGCCGGTAACGGACACCGGCGAGCTTTTCGGCCGCCGCGACGTCGTCGACGTTGATCTTTGATCGCCTAGGCCTTGATACCATGGTGTCGGTTTCCTTTGAGATGGTCGGCGATGATGGCGTGACGACGACGCGCGATCAAACAGCGAAGCCGTCGATTGGCCGGGAAACGGTCCGATCCGGCGCCAACTGGATCGCCAATGGAGGTCGATTCGCTGTTGGCGGTTTGCGGCAAAATATCGAAATTCGCTTCGGGTTGAGCCATTCATGCTGCTTTTCCCATAAGAATGGCTGTTGGATAATGCGTTCGGTCGTGCATGAAGGGATCGCAGATGTTGAAGTTCTATGCCGTCGACGATGAAACGCTCCGGGTGACCGACTCTTCCGGCGGCTCCATCGTGTCGGAAAACCCGATCTGGTTCGATCTGCACAATCCGACGCCCGACGAACGCGACACGGTTGCCGCCGCCGTCGATGCGCCGGTTCCCACGCGTGACGAGATGGAGGAAATCGAGGTCTCAAGCCGCCTGCGCGACGAAGACGGCGTTCTCTACCTCACCGCCACGGTCATCAGCGGTGCCGACACAAGCGATGTCAGCAGCAGCGCCATCACGTTCATGCTGGTCAATCACCGTCTCGTCACCATCCGTTATGAGGATCCCAAACCGTTTGTCGTCGTGGCCGATCGTCTCGCGCGGCTGCACGCGGCGAGCTTGACCGGCGAGTCGATCCTGATGACCCTGCTGGACGCGGTTATCGATCGCCTGGCCGATGTTCTGGAACGCCAGGGCACCAACATCGAGACCATTTCACAGGACATCTTTCACTACGACAGCGAAGGCAAGCCGGAAAGCCATGACTTCGACGATCTGATCCGGCGCATCGGACAGGCCGGCGATATGACGGCGCGGGTTCGCGAGAGCTTGGTGAGTATTGCCCGCCTGTTGCTGTATGTGATCAACAATCCGCAGATACGCGGCAAGCATGTCGGGCGCGAGCGGTTCAAGACCCTGCACCGCGACGTCACCTCGCTCGCCGATCACGCCACGTTTCTGGCCAACAAGACGAATTTCCTGCTCGATGCGACGCTGGGCATGATCAACATCGAGCAGACCGGCATCATCAAGATCTTCTCGGTCGCCGCGGTCGTCCTGCTGCCGCCAACGGTGATCGCGTCGATCTACGGCATGAACTTCGAGGTCATGCCCGAGCTCGACTGGGACTTTGGTTATCCCTTCGCGCTTCTGCTGATGGTGGTCTCGGCCGTGCTTCCCTACCTGTGGTTCAAGCGCAAGGGCTGGCTGTGACGCAAGGGCGCAACTAGCCGCGCAGTTCCCAGGCGCGGTTCAACAGATCGTGCATGGGACCGCGCCGGTGGCCGATCTTGTCGAGCGATGCCACGGTCTTGATCAGGTAGTCGATGCATGGTCCAGCGGGCCCTTCGGCCAGCGCAATGTGACGGGCGACATCCTCGTCGTCCAGACGCCCGGCGTAACGCTCCATCTTAGGATTGATGGTGAAGGCAATGGTCTGGACCGTGCCCTCATGGGTCTCCGCCTCGACCCAGCGCGGAATGTAGGCGTTGGACAGCATCTCGCGTCGCCACACCCGGTCGGTCGCCTGTTCCACGTTCTCCGGCGCGATGGCCAACGCCATGCCGCGGCATGAGCCGCCGGGCTCCAGGCCCAGCATCAGGCCGGGCCGGTCCGGCGTGCCGCGACCCAGCACGGTCCACAGGCAGAAACGCCGGTGCCAGCCGCGGACCAATGCCGCGCGGGTCTCGGCGACTGGAAAATCCGGGTTCCACATCAAGGAGCCGTAGCCGAACACCCAGACCGTTTGGTCCGGTTTGACCGACTTCAGAAGACGCATCCGGGTCGCGTCGCGATCGGCGTCGCTCATCAGGGTCAGAAGACCGGCATCGCACGCCTGTTCGATGATCTTTGCGATCTCAGGCGTCCAATAGTGATCTGGATTGATGCGTGTGCGGGACATGCGGCGCCTAGGACTCGATCGCGTCGAAGGGATAGAGCGGGCGGCGGATGTTCTTGAACGTCAGCTTGCTGGAATCGGGCGAGGCAAGCGCGCCGGAATCGCAGACGATGACCTTGTCGGCCATCGGTTCATAGGCGGCGCGGAAGTGTTGCATGGATTTCAGCGCCACCGTGCGTTTCTCGCGCGGATCGATGCCGTTCGACAAGAATTGCTGTAGGTCGGTGATCTGCATGAGGTTGCTGACGACCAGGACATCGACTCCGCCAACGCGCAGCACGGCGCTCGGACCAAAGTGTTTGGTCATGCCGGCCCACATCGGCCCGTCGCAGGTGTAGGTGCCGTCACCGGCATGGACGACCGTGCCGGTCAGCGACAGGGGCGGACCACCGAAATTGGGATCGACCTTGCCGCCGACGTCCAAGGTAACCGTCGCGCCTTCTCCGGCCTCGACCAGAGCGGCGGCCGCCTCGCTGTCACGCACGGCGCCGAAACACGCGTTCTGCAGACCGGCATCCAGCATCGCCTTCAAGAGATTGGTCGCATCGCCATAGGCGCCGGCGCCGGGGTTGTCGGCATAGTCGGCGATCACCAGCGGCTTGCCGCTGTAGTTGTGCTGGCGCGCAGTTTCCGCGGCGTCGCCGGGCGTCAGATAGACATTCGTGACCTCGTCGCGGCGCGCCCAGATGTCGTCCATCAGTTCTTCAGCCATCGCCTGATAGCGCGGATCCTGGCCGTCGCCGGTAACCAGAACGGTGGGACCGACATCGAAAATATCGGAATGATGGAAACCCGCGTTGATCGACGTGTTCAGCACGCCTGGTTCGGCTTCGAAGCCGCGCGCCTTGGCCTGCAGGTCGATCATGGGTCCGGCATCGGTGCGTCCGCCATCGGCGCCTTCGAACAGCGGGCGGCGGGCCAGGAACGTCTTGGGCCTGATCTCGCCTGCCATGGCGCGCTGCAACAAGTCGCCCGCTTGGCGCCCGCGTTCGGCCATGTCGATATGCGGATAGGTCTTGTAGCTGCACACGATGTTGGCGAGGTCCGCCACGTCTGGTCCGACATTGGCATGCAGGTCGAAGGTGACGGCGATCGGGATATCGGTGCCGATGATGGCGCGGACGCGCTTCAGGACCTCGGTCTCGGCGTCCTCATAGGTCTCCGTCACCATGGCGCCGTGCAGGGCGAGCAGCACCCCGTCGACATCGCGGTTGGCGTCGAGCGCGTCGAAGATCAGGCCGCCCAGTTCCTCAAAGGCCTCGTCCGTCACCTTGCCGCAAGGGTTGGCGAAGGCGGCGACGGTATGGATGAGGTCCCAATCGTGGGCCTCGGCCGCGGCCATGAACCCGGCGGTCTCGCTGTTGGTGCCGGCCATTTCTCTGACGATCTCGTCGGCGCCGCGAAAGCAGAACATCTTGTCGAAAGCGGGGATATCGGCGGGCTGGACCGAAAACGTATTGGTCTCGTGCATGAGCTGGCCGCAGAGCACGCGAAACGTCATCAACAACTCCTAACGATGCTTGAGACTGCTCCAGTATTCGCGGGCGAACGCGATGTAACCGGGGATGAATGCTTCGTGCCGCGGCGCGATCTTGTCATAGGCCGCCGCCAGCGCGTGGAACGGCACCGACGGGAACGTGTGATGCTCGGTATGATAGGGCATCTGCCATGACAGCCAACGTACCACACCGTTGGTCTTCATGGTGCGGGTGTTGGCCAGCATGTCGGCTGTGTGGGGCAACAGCGTGTGTTCGGCGAGCAGGTACATCCTGAGAAACGGCATGCCGAGCACCAGCGGCAGGACCCAATAGAGCACCGGCGCCCAGGTGCCGACAGCAATCGCGATCACCGCGATGACGGCGTAGCCGGCGAGGAACAGGCGGGATTCCATGATGACCTGTGGCTTGCCGTCATCGGGGATATAGGGCTCGGTCACGCGGCCCATGGCATGGATCACGACGACCTTGCCCATCACCCACCAGTAGTTCTTGATCCCCGTGAGGTACCAGATCAGCGCGCCGCGTGTCCGCGGTTTCGGCTCGCCCAGTTCCGGATCCTTGCCGTCGATCTGGGTCTCGCGGTGGTGCTCGAAGTGGAAGAAGCGGAAATAGGCGGGCGGCAGCATGATCGCGAAGCCGAAGACATAGCCGACGGTATCGTTCAGCCAGCGGGACTTGAACGCCGTGCGGTGGATGACCTCGTGCAGCGGACAAAAGAGAAAGGCGAGCAGGATGCCGTGAACGACCAAGGCGGGGATCAACAGCCACCGATAGGGCATCACCCACCAGATCAGCGTGCCGGTCACCAGGATGGCGAGCAGATGGCTCAACAACTGCGCCAGCCCCTTCGCGTCCGAACGCTCCGAGAGCCGCCGCACCTCGGTAAACGAGCAGATGTCGCGCCTGGCAATAAAACCGTCCATGGTGCCTCAAATGGGGTGCCCGTACCTATCCTGCGATGGCCGAGGGGCGCGATGCAATGATCGCGACTGCACTCCTAGTAGACTGACGCAATGCTCAATGTCGAACAGGGAGTATCACTTGGCGGGACATTTTCTGCTTGGATGATGCCAATGGTTACCGCCATGAGATAGAGAGTGCGATCAACCAGATTCTCCTGGCTCTTTGCAATGAGGTACGCGTCTTCCGCGAGACCTGACCGGGATGCGACAATGAGCAATTCCGTTACGTCGCGCGGTAATGCGTCGGACCCACCTGAGAGGTCTATGGCGATTGTAAGGTCGTGGCATGCAATGAATGGTGCGACCTTTTGCCAAGAGAACCTATCGAACGATGTGCCGTAGGTTGCCCGAAGCATCATGTATCTGGTCATCTCAACATCGTTTAGCAGCGCATAACCGATGGCGATGCGCCGATAGAACGATGCCTCCCGTAGACCTGGTGACATGGTCTCAATGGCGCGAGCGGTTTCATCCAAGAGAGCAAGTGCTGTTTCTGGCTGACCGGCCCGACGGTAAGCTTCGGCTATCGCGGGTTGCCCCAGCATAGGCATATCACCAAGCAATTCCGTAACCAGCGCTCTTGTCCCTTCAATGTCGCCTCGCATCGCAAGACCTTCAGCGAGGTACAGTTTCGACCAGGACTCAGCGATTGGGCTAAGTTCAGCCGCATATCGTAATGCGTCGTCTGCAAATCCAGATGCAGCCCAGGGCACGAGCAGGCTCATGTTGGGGTACTGAGAAATGTCGGAAGCCATGATGAACGCCTCACGAGCTTGGTCGATCGCGTCGCTTGTCGCCAACGAACGTGCCGCGGCGATTCTCGCCCACTCATCGGCGTCTTGCTCAGCAAGCTGTATGGCCTGCGGAACATTGATCGAGTCTAAGATGGGTAGCGGATCGGTGGCGATGTTGATCGAGTAAAGCCGGACCTCTTTGACCGGATCAACGTCGAAGACTGAGCTGCTGACTGTCTGCGTTGGATACTGATCCCGGTAGTCCTGCACGATCTCAATGGCACGAGCGAGATCGCCACTTGCTGCGAAGTAGCGAGGCGTCAAGTAGAACGGCTTGAGTGCGTACGGGCGAAGCGTCGTTGCTTCCGATACCTTCTCGAGAAACTCTTCCGTGGTGATGGCGAGATCGTTTGAAACGCGGCACAGAAGAGTTGTTGGTACATCCAAGCACTCCGGCAACGGATCGGCGAAGCTCGCCTTTGTCGGTGACGAAAGGGTCAGGATCGCTATCACACTGCTGAACACTAGTATACGCATACCGTGTATATGGTGATGTCATGCTCCCGCAAAAAGAGAGGCCCGATGCATGCTAAATGCTGACCGGGAGACAGGGATGGAGCGCGGCGGCGATAGTCGCTGAGCTCCGCTAAAACGCGTTGATGCTGACCGTCGAGCAGGGTGTGCCGCGAAAGGCGCTGAGTTCGCGGTGTTTGAGGCCTATCGAAATGGCCAGCAGGTAGAGGCTTCGGGTAAAGGCGTGCTGTTGGGCGGCTGCGACCGCGTAGGCTTCATCGCCGGCGCCGGAGGCTGACGCGGCGACCAGGATGTTGACGACGTCCATGGGGTCCGGCCGGCCGTTTGCGTCCTCGCTGATAAGACGCAGGGCCTGACCCATGTCGTGACAGGCGACGAGCGGCGCGATATCGGGCCGGGCGAGCCCGCCTTCCAGGTGCGGACCGGCGTCATAGCTTTCAAGCGCCGCGCGCGCGGCGGCCATATCGCCCAGCATGGCGTAGCCCTGGGCTAGCCTCAGATGGGCCGCCGGATTGCGCGCCGCGCCGTCACCGTTCTCCATGGCGTCCGCCGCCGCATCCAGGGTCGCGCGTGCCTGCGCCTCGTCGCCTTGGCGGCGATAGGCTTCGGCGAGCGAAATCTGGCCCAAGAGCGGCAGCCAGCCGGGCAGGCGTTCGGCAAGAGCCATGGTCATCGTGTGATCGCCCGTCGCGGCGGCGCCTTCGACCATGGCAAGGCGAGCGAAGGCGGCGTCGGTCTCGCTCAATCGGGCGGCGGCTTCCTCCGCGTCATCGCCAAAGCCGGCGGCCGCCCACATGGCGAAGAGCGAGCCCAACTGGCGCGTCCGCTCCCACAAGTCGCCTTCCATGTCGTTGTGCACGATGTCCCAGGCCAACGCGAACATGGCGCGCGCTCTTTCCTCATCGCCGTTCGCGGCCAGCATGCGCGCCGTCACGATCAGGGCGTCCGCCCGGACCTCCAGGTCGTTGATCGCCAGGACGTCGGGCAGTACGGCCGTCTCATCGGCATGAAGCGGATCGGTGGAGAGCCACGACGACGAGCGATAAAGCCCCTCGGTCGGGTTGCCCCACAACGCATAGGCGTCGCCTTCGGTTTCCCCAAGCCAGTCGGCGATCGATTGGAACGCGGCATCCGGCTGGCCGACCGCGGACTGGAAACGGGGCATCAAGAAGAACGGCGCGAAGGCATCCGGTGTCAGGTTGCCACCGGCCGCCAGTTCATCCTGATATGCCAGCAGGCTCTCGTTGAAGTCGATCCAGACCCGGCATGCCAGCCCGCTGACCGCGACACCCTGGCACAGAACGAACTGGCCGCCGGTCAGCGTATCGGCATCGGTTTCCTCAGCATGCGTCGGTGCCGGGGCGACGCTTAACCAGGCCGCGAGCACAGCGGACAGGACGAGACCGGGGCGCATCATCGGAGGTCGGACCGCACGCGGGCTTGAGTGCGCCTTCTGTGTTCGGCTACAAGCGCCATGTGCCCGATCTCTCCTCACCCAGCTATCCGGATATCCGCCTGCGCACCTTATCAGGCTTCGCCTGGCCCGAGGGCAAGTCATGCGGGGTGACCATCGCTTGGCATGTGGATGGCGAGGCAGGCCCGATCGGCTGGGACCGTGGCGCCGTCGAGCACGTGACCGCGATCTCCGAGGCGGCGTACGGCATCACCACCGCCATGCCGCGCATTCTGGCGCTGCACCGGGATCTCGACGTCCCGGCGACGTTCTTCGTGCCGGCCCATGTCGGTGAACGTCACCCCGCCATGATCGATGCGATCCTGGCTGGTGGCCACGAGATCGCCCATCACGGCTACATGCACGAGAACCTGTTCGGCTTGCCGGCCGAAGAGCAGGAATCGGTGTTTAAGCACGCCACCGCGATCCTGGAAGGATTGACCGGGCAAACGCCGCGTGGCTGGAGCGCGCCGGGCTGGGGTGTCGATGCGCGTACGCTGGAGGTGATGGCCGCGTTGGGTTTTACCTATGACGCCAGCCTGATGGAATACGACACCCCGCATCTGGTCGAAACGGCCAGGGGTTCGCTGATCGAGCTGCCGACCAGCATGGTGCTGGACGATTGGGCGCTCTTTGGCGCGTCGCTCTATCCGGCCGGCAGCGCGGTTACAGCGCCAGCCGAGGACGCGCGGCGCATCTGGCTGGAGGAGTTCCGGGGCCTGCGCCGCTTTGGCGGCCTCTTCCACACGACATTCCACCCCAATCTGATGGGACGGCCCGGCCGCCTTCTCATGCTGGAACAACTCTTGACCGAGATGCGCGCGTGCGACGACGTGTGGTGGGGCACCTGCGAGGCCGCCGCCGATCACGCGTGGACCTTCGCGACGGAGGACCCGTCATGAATGCCGTCCCCATCCACGGCCTCATCGACTTTCTGGTCGAGGCGCGCCGTGAGACCTATGCCATCCCACACGGCGAAAAGCTCGCCGACGGTACCGAGCAGATGGTTTGGGACAAGGGCGGCTGGTCCTACCGGGACCGATACGCCGGTCAAAACCCATATGGCGGCCAAGAACTCGTCTGGTGCGGCGGCCGTGTCGTCTGGATGAAGAACTACATGGCGACCGTCCTGGCCGATCATCCGCCGATGGAGGCGATCTATGCGTTCCAGCGCGCTGTGCTCGGCGATCCCGATCCCGACCACCTAATGCGCGGCCCGGCGTCGTACGTCGAGGGCGCCTTCGCCTATCGCAATGATGTCGACGGCGACCTCCTGGGGTTCAGCGGCATCGAGACGATCAGCCACGACGGTATCGACGTCTACCGCATGATCTTCCACGGCGGCCTGGTCGGAGACTGAACAACGCGGCTAGGTAAACAGATCGTCGACGATGTTGTCGACGTCGACCTTCCGGGCACCCAAGCCAAACCGCGCGTAGGTCGCGATGTTCTGCCGCCAGCGTTCCCGATCGATCTGACAGATCTGTTGCGGCCCTTTCGCTCCAACGACAAGCGGCGCCATCATGGCGAGCATGCGCCGGTTTTTGCTGGCATCGGTCCGCCCCGCACACGTCGCGGCAAGCATGGCGGCTGCCTCGTCCGGCTGCGCCAGGACCTGAAGCCAACCTTCGGCGGTCGCCGCGAGGAATCGCCGCAGGATCGTCTCATGGGAGCTGAGACATTCTGGAGTCGTGACGATCACTTGCGATTGCGGGGCGAGCGAGGGGTGGCGTAGCGGCACCAGACGCGGGCTGAAACCGTGTGCCTCCAAGGCGATGGCTTCGGTGATGGCGTAGCCCTGGACCGCATCGAAACGTTCGGCTGTCAGGTCGTCGAGTGACCAGCCACCGACGGTGATGTCGACGGTGTCGACGTCAACATCGTGGAGGTGGAGCAGGATGCGCAGCAGGTGTTCGCCGTCGGCGTGCACGGCGACGCGGCGGCCTGCGAGATCCCTGATCGCTTTGATGCCGCTGTCGTCTTTGGTCATCAGGACCAGCGGCGTTTCCTGCAACATGGCGCCGATGGCGCGCACCGGCTTGCCGTCGGCGCCCTGTTGGACCACGAGATTGTCTTCGCAGCAGCCCGCCGAACACGGGTCGTCGGCAATCAGGTCGAGGACCGTGCGCTCGGGATGGCGT
>JBCCIS010000052.1 GCA_039028155.1 Pseudomonadota bacterium | reverse complement strand
GGAATCCCAGGTCTATGAGCTGTTGAACTGGGGTTACGGCGTCGTCAACACCAAGGTCTACCAGATGCCGGAAGTGACCGACGAGTATCTGGCGTCCGTCGGCCTGACGCGCGACATCGAAGCGTTCCTGGCCAGCGGCAAATTCTCGTCTTACCAGAATCGATACGGCGAAATCGTCTCGCTCTACGAGAACATTCTGGCTGGTATGTAATCCAACAACCGCAGAACCAACTCTTGCACGGGCGGGCGCTTAAGCGTCCGCCCTTTCTTTTTGTCGGTTAGGGTTCGCTTAAAGACGCCACGCGCGCCTCAACCGCTTCGGCCTCGTCAAAGCGTCTGAGCCGGCGCAACGCGAAGGCATAGTCGTTGAGGGTCTCGATCAGCGCGGGGCTGTCGTCGCCGAAGGTTGCCTCGCGAATGGCAAGGCTCTCTTCGAGAAGCGCGACGGCCTCCTCCTCGCGCCGCAACGTCACCAGGACCTTCGCCTGATTGGCGTACAGCACGGCGGCATCCATGGTCGTGGCACCGTCCGCGGCCTCGACGATGGCGAGCGCCTTCGCGTAACTTTCCAGCGCGGCCACGTTGTCGCCGCGCAGGCGCTCCAGTTGCCCCCTCGCCGAATGAACGGCGATCATGTCGATGTGATCGCCGCCACGGTCCGCGATGATGCCGGCTTCGGCCTCATTAAGCGTCTCCTCGGCGCGTGCATAGTCGCCGGCCAGCGACAGACGCCGGCCAAGATTTACCTGAAGGCGTTGGACCTCCGGATGGGCGGTGCCCAGGCTCGACGCCAGATTGCGGAACGCCATCAGGTTGTGTTCGATCGCCGACAGGTACTCACCGCGCGCCTCGTCAAGATCTGCTTGGTTGGCCAGGACAGTCGCCAGCGAGGGATGGTTCGGACCTAAGGCGCCTTCGGTGATGACACGCGCGTTCTCAAGCGCCTCGCCCGCACCATCGAGATCACCCAGATCCAGTAGCGCCAAACCAAGATTGTTGTAGAGCGGCCCAAGGGCTGGGTGATCGGAACCCAGCGCCGCCGCACGGATGTCGATAGCGGTCTGATAGAGATCGCGGGCCTCTGCCGGCCGGTTCGAGGCCCGATAGACCTCACCGAGCCCGTTCATCAGGCCGGATATGGACGGATGATCGTCGCCGAACTTGGCGCGCGCGATATCAAGCGCCTTGAGATAGAGCGCGGCAGCGGCCTCGTTCTGGCCTAACGCCGCCTTGATCGCCGCCAGGCCGCTCAGCGCCGCCACATGCTTGGCGGGCGATCCGTTCTCGACAACCGGCAAGACGGACTCGTAGAGAGTCTCGGCATCACGGTAGCGCGCCATGTTGACGTAGACCGCCGCCAGGTCGCTCTTCACATCCGTGACGTCCGGCGTGTCCGGCGCAATCTCGTTCAAGATCGTCAGGACACGGTTCAGGAGGGTCGCCGTCTCGGCCAGACGCGCCTGGCGATGGCGAACCTGGGCGAGATTGCGCAAGCCGGTCGCGACCGCCATGGAAGGCGGCGGGTACTGGGTTTCGCGCAGATCAAGGCTGCGCTCGTGAAACCGGGCGGCCGCATCCAGGTTGCCCAGCGAGGCATGGGCAAGCCCGAGTGAGGTCAAGGAGACGATCTGATCATCGGGGGTCTCAGCTGCCGGCTCGGCCTCTTCGAAGAGCTGAAGCGCCAGCGCGGGATCGCCAGTTTCAAGTGCGCTCCGACCCTCGAGGATCAGGGCGGCCCAATCTTCATTGCTTTGCGCCAGGGTCTGCGACGACAGCGCCGGCAGCGCAACAGCGATCAGGAAACCGGCGAGAGCGCGCCGAAAAAAACGCGGAGCGGTGACCGGGCACAGAGCAGATCCTGTTTCAACGGCATCGCGAAGCGACGCCGTTGAAACAGGTGAATCTGCTCTATTCATAGATGGAAAGCGGATTCACATGGTTAGGTGGAACCGTAAGACGGTTCCACCTAACCATGATCCGCTCTACCCGGTCACCGCTCATGCGGCAGCGTTCATCCGTTTTTCGGAACCGGAGAGGAATCGGCTCAGCCGTTCCAGATGCCTTCGCGCACCAGATCGTCCTGGGTCGCCTCGATCGCCTGACGCAGTACCGACGCGAACTCGTCGATCTGCGCTTCGGTCAGGATCAGCGGCGGCGACATGACGTTGAGATGGCCCAAGGGCCGCACGATCAGCCCGCGCTTCTGGGCGTGATCGGCGATCCGGTGACCGACGTCGACTTCCGGCGGCAGCAGTTCCTTGGTTTCCTTGTTGGCCACGTTCTCGATGCACATCATGAAGCACTTGCCGCGCACCTCGCCGACCAGCGGCAGGTCGTTGAGTTCCGCCAGCTTCTTCTCGAAGTAGGGGCCGACCTTGCGCACGTGGCCGGGGATATCCTCCTTCTCCATGATCTCGATGTTCTTCAGGCCCGCCGCGCAGCACACGGGATGGCCGGAGTAGGTGAATCCATGGGTGAAGAGCGCACCCTCCTCCTGCGGCTTGGAGAGTACGTCGTACATCTTCTCGTTGATGATGGTCGCCGAGAGTGGCTGATAGCCCGACGAAATGCCCTTGGCCGAGGTGATGATGTCAGGCGTGATACCGAAGACATCCTCTGACGCGAAGAAGTGGCCCAGACGGCCGAACGCCGTCACCACCTCATCAGAGATATAGAGGATATCGTACTCGTGGCACAGGTCGAGAGTCCGCTTATGGTAGCCCTCTGGCGGCACGACGACGCCGCCGGCGCCCATGATCGGTTCGGCGATAAAGGCCGCGATGTTCTCGGCGCCGACCGTCTCGATGCGTTCCTTCAGCTCATCGATCAGGTGATCGCAGAACTCCGCTTCCGTCATGCCTTCAGGCCGGCGATAGGGATAGGGGCACGAGACATGCTCCATCAGGTCGTCGGCCTGTTCGAAGCAGATGCGGTCGGCGGCGATGCCGGTCAGCGCGGCCGCCAGGTAGGTGGAACCGTGATAGGCGTCGACGCGGCTGATGATCTTCTTGCGCGTCGGCTGGCCCTTCATGTTCCAGTAGTAGTGAACGAAGCGGATCGCCGTGTCGTTGGCCATCGAGCCGCCGGTGCCGAAGAAGGTGTGGTTCAACGTACCCGGGGTCAGCTCGGCCAGTTTGTCCGCCAGGAGTGCTGCCGGCGGCGTGGTCAGATGATGGAACGGCGAGTAATAGGGGATCATGCGGATCTGCTCGGCGACCGCGTCCGCCATTTCTTCGCGGCCATAACCGATGTTGACGCACCACAGCCCGCCGATGCCGTCGATGAACCGGTTGCCGTCGGTGTCGAAGACGTAGACGCCCTCGGCCTGGGCCATGACCTCCGACCCCTTTTCCTGCCACTGGGAAAAGTCGGTCCAGGGATGGATCACGTGATCGCGGTCCTTTTCCCACAGGTCCTTGGTGTCGAACTCAACATTGCGAAGCATGGTTTGCCCTCCCCGAAGTCACACAAGTGGCCCGAAGTCTGTCCCCGGCCCGAAGCCAAGGCAAAGCAATTTTGACGAGCAACCGCATAGGTGCAGACTATGCTAGGCGCGCGGTCGTCCGGGCCACCGGGTGCCATCCGTCAAACCCAGAAACTAGGCCGGGCCGGCGACAAGCAAAGGGCCATCAGCTTCCTTGCCGATGGCCCTTCACGTCTTAGGAGTTTGCTGCAAACGATACCGTCGCGCCTGCCTGGGGCCGGCGGCGGACGGGATCAGAAGTTGTTGGGATTGCCCGTCGTCACCATACCGGTGCCGCCGACTTCGCCGTCTTGCACCCAGTTGATGGAGTCGCCGGTTCCCGACACGTTCCAGCAGCCGGCCGACTCGCCATCATAGGAGAAGCACATGGCGTCGCCGTCGATCATCCACTCACCGGTGTAGCCATCGCCCTTGATCGTGCCGTCTTCAGCGTAGAACTCGTTATAGGCGGTCCCGTCCATCATCGAGCCGGTGACGGTGTTGCCGCTCACGACCTCCTCGATCTCGCTGCCAGAAAGCATGTCGTCCGCACTGGCGCCTGCGAACGGCACAAAGATAGCGAAAGCGAAAGCCAGAACACTCTTGCGCATGATAAAACCCTCAGAAGTATCAGAGACGCGATGTCTACGGGGTTCCCAGGCGCTTGGATCAACAGACCGGGTAGGCATCGCGATTCTTCCTGAGGGGGTCTGGGCAGCATGAACAAAAAGCAGATGATGGTGCTGACGACGACCCGGCAGAAGGCGCTGGGCGGAGATGCAGCCGCGCAGCTCAGGCTGGGCCGGCTCTATGCCAAGGGCGAGATCGTCGAGGCCGACCCGGTCCACGCCTATGTCTGGCTCACGCGCGCGGCCGATCAGCATGCGGTCAGGGCAGGCCAGGAGCGCGACGCCATCGCCGCCGCCATGTCGCCGGCAGACCTGGAACGTGCCCGCGCTCTGTTGGCCGGCCCTCTTGCCTAACCGTCGACCGGATCACCGCCCTTGCGCAAAGTCTTCCTTACGCTGATCACCATCGCCTTCGGGGTGGCGCTGCCGTTGGTGGTGCTGGAGATCGCCTTGCACTTTTTGCCCTATAACGAGGGGCTGGTGGTGTCGCCCATGGACGAGGCAGACAGCGTCTATCGTTTCGTGCCCAACCGCGACTTCTCTTACTCACAAGATTGGGACCTTAAGAACGCCCGGACGCGCCACGTGAACAACGTGGGTTTCCTGAGCGATATCGATTACGAGGCCGAGAGCACGGCGCCGCTGCTCGCCATCATCGGCGACAGCTATATCGAGGCAATTCAGGTCGACTGGTCCGAAACGGCGCAAGGCCGGCTGGCGGCCGAATTGGGCGACGACATGCGCGTCTACGGTTTCGGCGCGGCCTATGCGCCGCTTAGCCAATATGTCGTGTGGTCGCGCTATGTCGCCCAGACCTTTGATCCGGATATGCTGGTCGTGAACGTGGTCGGCAACGACTTCGACGAGAGCCTGATGCCCGACGACTTGCAGCCGGGCCAGCGCGGCATGACGTTCTTCACCGATGTCGGCGATGGCACGCTGGCGCTCACCCCGACGCCGCGCGAGGCTGAGAGCTTCGTGCGTCAGGCACTGCGCCAGTCGGCGCTGGTCGCCTATCTCTACCGCAATCTCCAGGTCGGCGCCCTGCCCCAGATGCTGGCGCAACGCACGACCTCGACCGACGAAGGCGAAGCGCTCTATGCCGGCAACACGGCGGCTGAAGCCAGCGCGGAACGGCTGGATCGCTCCTATCTGGCCGTCGATCAGTTCTTGAGGCTGCTCCCGCTTGAAAGTGGGCTGAGGCCCGAGGAGATCCTGATCACACTGGATGGTCTGCGGCCCGAGCTCTATGATCCCGAGAGGCTCGCCGCCGCGCAAGACAGTTATGCCGCGCAGATGATGGCTTTCCTATGGACCAAGGCGGCCAGCCAGGGTTTTGAGGTCATCAACCTGCAGCCACTCTTCATCGCCCACCACGAAGAGACCCGCGAGCGGTTCGAGTTTCCGTTCAACAACCACTGGAACGCGACCGGCCATGCCATTCTGGCCGACGCCATTCGCGACAGTGCCACCTTCGCCCGCGTGTTCGGCGAGCGCTGAACCGTCCGAGTCTCAGAAAATCGTGTAGATAAACGGTGCGATGGCGCTGCCCTTTGTCAGCACGATGAGCCCGCCCAACAGCAGCATCACGATCAGCAGCGGCGCCATCCAGAGTTTCTTGCGCGCCCGCATGAACTGAAAAATCTCGACAAGAAACGACATGACCCGCGCACCCGATTGCCGCCCGAAACCGGCGCTCTCGCATCACGATGCGGCGCCAGGAATCGCGGACACATAGCACCAACCGCTCCCGGCCACAAATCGATTGGGTCAGTTTCGCTACGAAGGAGGATCGATGACCGGACGGCACTGGAAGGTCGGCACGTCGGCCTCACCCAGAATGATCAAGTCGTCACACTGGTGGGTGCGCGGCAATGATGCCCACGGTTCATCCGGACACACCGTGTGACGCTGATAAACATTGGGTGCCTCGACCAGAACGAAGACGTCTTCGCAGCGCGTCGCGAGCTCGGCCAGGTGTTGTTCCACGGCGGCCTGATGCCTCGCTCTTTCCTCCTGGATGGCCTGACGAACTTCGGGGTCAAGGCAGGCATCAGGATCGTCTCCGATCATAGTTGCCATTAGAACGCCCACCTCCATCAACATTCGCTCAACCTCCGGCCCCGTCGCGTCCGCGATGATGTACACGGGATCGTCGGCACACCGATTGACGGATGCCACCGTCTTGTTACCCACTCGATCGACCTCAACGAGCCACAGCTCTTCGGACGACCCGGATGATTGCGAACCGGACGAACACGCCGATATCGCCATGCCGACGGCAAGCAGCGTGGCGATTGCCAGGGAACCGTGGTTTCGAGCTCTGTCAGTGCACGTCATGTCGGCGGCTCGACGATCAACAGGCACTGAAGATACGCTTCGTCGTCGACACCCCGCACCATCATGTCATCGCAACGGGTGGTGCGCGTCAGCGATGCCCATGCGTGTTCCGGACAGACCTCATAGTCCTGATAGACGTTGGGTTCGTCGACCTCGGCGTAGACCGTATAGCAGTACGCATCGAGCTCGGCGCGAATGGCTTTCAACTCTGCCGCCTGCTTGGCCTCGCGTTCTTCCTTGGGCAGGCACTCGTCGCCTTCCCGATGCACCGCCTCAGCCGCTGCGCGGGCGAACACCTCTGAAACGATGTCGGTGCCGTCAACGGCTATGTATTCGACGCCCCCTGAACACGTCTCGTATTGAATGATGGTTTGGGTCGATGTCTTCGCTAGCCGGATACCCGGTTCAATCACGACACTGTTGCGGCTGTTGAGAGCGTTGCCGCTGCCCTCGCACGCGACAATCAGAAGCGTCATGGCCAGGAACACGAGCGTGGCCGCCACAGGGCGAGTCCATTCGGTCGGCGGCAGCGGCAAGATGACCGCGACGTTTTTGGAAGCAGCGGATCGCAGCCTATGCACAAGCCAACTCCACGCAACACAACCAGTGCGGGATATGTTCTACGCGCCTGCTATCAGGGTCAAGTCGGTTGGGCCCGCGGGGTGGCAGCGCTCTCGACCGGCAAACAGTCGAACGGGCAAACCGATTGGGCGTGTCTAGGTAGGGCTGAACGCGCGCGCGAAAAGCCGACGCAGCTTCATCACGTGTCGGCGGAACCGAGCCCGCGTAGCCAGGAGAGGTCGGTTTCGATACGGCCGATTTCGTGATCCAGCCAGGTGAGGAAACCGGGATGGCCCTCGGCCAGTTTGCCGCGCAGGTCGATCAAACGTGCGAGTTCGGCGCGGCGTGCCTCGGCAAGCATGTCGATCTGCTCGGCCTGCTGGTCGGGCGGCAGCATGTGCAGGAACCGCATCTTAAGCGCCGTCAGGAGCTTTGAATAAGCATGTCCCGGTTTGATGGCGGCCTGAAGCAGGTCGGCGATCATCGCGCGGCCCTCGTCGGTCAACTCGACGACGACGTCGCCCGGGTCCTCGGCCTCGTCTTTGACCGCTATCAGGCCTTCAAACCGCAGCAGTTCGATCGACGACGACATGACGTCGACCGGCGAACCGCCGAAGCTGGCGGTGAACAGACGCACTTCGGTCGCAAGCGCCGCATAGCTCATGTGTCCGTGCTCGGCCAATATGCCAAGCGCGGCCAGACGCAGCGCCTCGGCGGGCATCAAGGTGCGTTCACGGAACATGGTCCCAGTTTACCTGATCGCCAGCGACTTGCCCATGGCGCTAGTATGACGCTGCCATGATCGAGACCAGCAAACCGCTTGACCGCGAAACCCTGTTGCCGGAACCGGATCTGCCGACGGGCCCCGCGCTGCTGGCCGAAGGCGGCAGCGCCGCGCGCGACTGGACCGTCGGGCCGTGCCCGTTCCTTACCGAAAATGACATCGCGTCGGAGGCCGACTACAAGGCGGCGGCCATCGCCGAGGGGCGCATCATGCGCCACGCGCAGATTGGCTTTCGCGACCCCGACAAGAACCGCCGCGCCTATCGCGACGTCTATGAGGACTGCCGCCAACAAGGCGTCGGCGTCGACCGCTATGGCCTGTGCCTGGACTGGGCCATGGGTTACCCGCTCGACCTTCGGCGCAAGGGACCGCGCGGGACGGGCGTCATGCTGAAGGGTCCGGAGGCTTTTGCGGCGCTGACCCATATGGCGCCAGTGGCGCCCCACTTCGGCGATTTCGTGCTGGGCTTCCCCGGCGCCTTCGACAATACCAAGTGGGCGCTGGCCGCCGGCTCAACCGCTATCGGTAATCTGGGCCAGTGGTTCACCTTCCGCCTGCCGCACTGGGATGATGACGTCGCCTCGGCATGCTCGACGGTGCGCGCGCTCGGTCTGATGTCGGCACAACCGGTGCCGGTTCTCGTCCACTCCAATCTGGATGACGGCTTCGCCGCATCGTTTTCTGACCTGACCTCGGCGCTGGGTTTTGCGCTTCTGGAACGCCACATTGTTGAGACCCTGGTCGGCGGGAGAATGGCCCACTGCTACGGCCATCACTTCAGCGAAGGCCGCGGGCGGCTCGCCTTTCTGTTGGCGCTTGCCGGGCTGAGCGAAGGCCCGGGCACCATGATCTACGGCAACACGACGAGTTATCGCGGCGCCCCGGCCGCCAATTACGCCAGCCTGTCGGCGTATCTTGAAATCGACATCGCCGGCCAACGTTTGCGTGCGACCGGCCACGCCATCAATCCGGTGCCGGTTTCCGAGAACGAGCGCATCCCCGATATCGACGAGATCGTCGACGCGCAACTCTTCGCCGACCGCTTGATCAATCTCACCGAAGACCGGCTGCCGCCCGTCGATCTATCGGCGGTCGAAGCCGACGCCCGACAACTCTGCGACGGAGCGGTGGCGTTTCGCGATCGTGTCCTGGTCGGGCTCACCGAAGCCGGTGTCGATACCGGCGATGTGCTGGAGATGCTGCTCGTGCTGCGCCGGATCGGCGCCAGGCGGCTGGAGCGCCTGTTCGGCGACGGCGAGCCGGACGCCGATTTGCCCGCCGGCTTCCGGCCGCGTGTCGCCTCGCCGGTCTATGACGAGATCGCGCGCATGGCCGAGAGCCGCCTGGCCCGCATCGATGAACCGGCGCGCAGCGCGATCGCCGACGCCGGGCTGAAGGTGCTGACGGCGACGACCGACGTGCACGAACACGGCAAGACGCTCCTGGATACGGTCATGCACGGCTTGACCATAACGGTGGAGGACGGCGGCATATCCGTCGACCCCGACGATCTGGCCGAACAGGCGGCATCCGGGGGCGCCGATCTCATCTGCATCAGCACCTATAACGGCGTCGCGCTTGGATTTCTCGAAGAGCTGGTCGGCGAACTGGCAGCGCGCGGCGTCGACGTGCCGGTTCTGGTCGGCGGCCGGCTCAATCAGATCCCGTCCGGCTCCAACACCAGCCTGCCGGTCGATGTCGCCGCCGAGCTGGAGGCCGCCGGCGCCCATGTCTGCCGCGATATCGACGACGCCATCCCCCTGCTCACCGCGCTTGCGAGAGCCTCGGCACCGAAATCGCCTTGACGGATCGTGCCCGGCAGGGCGAGATAGGGCCATCATTGTGCACTGCAACACAGTCGAGGATCAGGGAATCTGACATGGAAATCTGCGCGCTTGGCGAACGCCCGCCGCTGGGTGAAGTCCCGGAAAAAATGCATGCCTTCCTGGTTCGCCAGGACCGTTTTGGCGAGCCTGACAGCGCCTGGCAGCGCGAGATCATCGACGTGCCGGAGATCAAACCGGACGAGGTCCTGGTCTACACCATGGCGACCGGCATCAACTACAACAACGTCTGGGCGGCACTCGGCTACCCGGTCGACGTTATCGCGGTGCGGCAAAAGCAGGGTGAGCCCGAAGACTTTCACGCCGGTGGATCCGATTGCTCGGGCATCGTGTGGAAGGTCGGCAGCGAGGTCACCAACGTCAAACCGGGCGACGAGGTCGTCGTGCACTCCGGCTGGTGGCCGGCGGATGATCCGTGGGTGCTGTCGGGCCGCGATCCGATGCTGGCGGAATCCACCCGCATCTGGGGTTATCAGACGAACTACGGCAGCTATTGCCAGTTCGCCAAGGCCCAGTCGCATCAGCTCCAGCCCAAGCCCAAACACCTGTCCTGGGAGGAAGCGGGCTGCTACCTGCTGTGCGCCTCGACCGCTTACCGCATGCTGATGGGCTGGCATCCCAACGTGGTCGAAAAGGACGACGTGGTGCTGGTCTGGGGCGCGGCCGGCGGCCTGGGCAGCATGGCACTGCAGATCACCGCCGCCGAGGGCGGGCGCGCCGTCGCGGTCATCTCCGATGAGGAGAAACGTCAGTTCTGCCTGGACAAGGGCGCGGTCGGCGTCATCAACCGTAATGACTTCGACCACTGGGGCCTGATGCCCAATACCGAAAGCAAGGAGTACGGCGACTGGGCCAAGGGCGCGCGCGCCTTCGGCAAGGCGATCTGGGAGGCCTGCGGCGAGCGGGTCAGCCCGCGGATCGTCTTCGAGCACCCGGGCGAAATGACGTTGCCGACCAGCGGCTTTGTCGCCGCGACCGGCGGCATGGTGGTGATCTGTGCCGGCACCACCGGCTACAACATCACCATGGACCTGCGCTATCACTGGATGCGCCAGAAGCGCCTGCAGGGCAGCCACCTGTCGAACGACGAGCAGGCCGCCGCGGTTAACCAGCTGGTCATCGACGGCAAGATCGATCCGTGCCTGTCGGACACCTATACGTTCGACGAGATCGGCAAGGCGCATCAGCTGATGCGTGAGAACAAGCACCCCTATGGCAACATGGCTTGCCTGGTGAACGCGACCGAGCCGGGTCAGGGCAAGTCGGCCTAGGGAATCGAGCCAGAGGGATGCCGGACGCCGTACCGCAGAATCAGGATTGGCCGGAGATCCGCGACGGCGTCCGCGCCCTTTGTGAAGGTTTTCCCGACGCCTACTGGCGGGAAAAGGACAGCGCCCGCGCCTATCCGGCCGAGTTCGTCGCCGCGCTGACCGAGGCCGGGTATCTGGCCAGCCTGATCCCCGAAGATTACGGCGGCAGCGGCCTGCCGCTCTCGGCCGCGGTCGCCATCATGAGCGAGATCCACCACGCTGGCTGCAATGGCGCGGCCTGTCACGCCCAGATGTACACCATGGGCACGGTACTGCGGCACGGCTCGGACGAGCAGAAGGCGCGCTATCTCCCGGAGATCGCCGCCGGCAGTCTGCGGCTTCAGGCGTTCGGCGTGACCGAACCGGGCAGCGGCACCGATACGACATCGCTCAAGACTTTCGCGCGGCGCGATGGCGATCGCTATGTCGTCAATGGCCAGAAGATCTGGACGTCGCGCGTCGAACACTCCGACCTCATGTTGCTTCTGGCGCGCACGACACCGCGCGATCAGACGGCCAAACGCACCGAAGGGCTCTCCGTCTTTCTGGTCGACCTGCGCGAGACCATCGGCAAGGGCGTCACGATCCAGCCGATCCGCACGATGATGAACCACGCGACCACCGAGGTCTTCTTCGACGACCTTGAAGTGCCGGCGGACGCACTGATCGGCGAAGAGGGAAACGGGTTCCGCTATATCCTCTCAGGCATGAACGCGGAACGCATTCTGATTGCCGCCGAATGCATCGGCGATGCCCGCTGGTTCATCGACCGGGCGACCGCCTATGCCGGCGAGCGACGGGTGTTCGATCGGCTGATCGGCCAGAACCAGGGCATCCAGTTCCCGATTGCCGAGGCCTATGCGCGCACCGAGGCGGCGGACCTGATGGTGGCCAAGGCCGCCGGTCTCTACGACAATGACCAACCCTGCGGACCGGAAGCCAACATGGCGAAGCTGCTGGCCGCGGAAGCGTCATGGCAGGCCGCCGACATGTGCGTCCAGACCCATGGTGGTTTTGGCTTCGCCGAAGAGTTTGATATCGAACGCAAGTTCCGCGAGACCCGGCTCTATCAGGTGGCGCCGATCTCGACCAACCTGATCCTGTCCTACCTGGCCGAGCACGTGCTGGGCCTGCCGCGCTCTTACTGAAGAATCTCTCGCTGTCACGGAATCGGTGCCGGCCGACGGCCTCGTGGTCTTACGGCTCCTGGAACGTTGCCGTCGGATAGCCGGCGGCCTTCCAGCCGGGGAATCCATCCCGCAGATAATAGACGTTCCGGTAGCCCCACGAAACGACACGCAACGTTCCGATGGCTGCATAAGAGCCTTCGGCCGCGCCCCCACCGAAGATAATGACTTGTTCGTCCTTACCGACGTGCGCGGATACGGCATCCACAGAGAAGGCGTGGAACAAGTCAAGATGCACGGCACCGGGCACATGGCCGTCGACCCATTCGGACCAGCCACGCACATCGATCATGGTGATGCCCTGTTCGAACAGGTCGCGCGCGCCCGACACGTCGATGGTCGTGGCACCGTCCACGTCCGTCGGCGCGGCGTTCTGAGGGAAGGTAATCGCAGCTTCGGTCCGCATGCCTACCGGCATGCCGGCAAGACGCAGACCTTCTTGCACCGTCGCGCGATCCTCAGGGTTCTTGAATGCCCATCCTTCCACGTGCGCGACCGTATAGGGATCCTCTCCGGCCTCAGCACGTATCCGATCGAACTTGGCCAGCGCGGCACCAGCCTCGTCGACCTGGCCGATCTGGCCAAGAGCCGCGGCCAACATAAGGTAGCTCCATTCGTTTTGGTTCTTTGCCGCGGACTCCGCAAACATGTGGGCTGCTTCGTCAAAGCGACCGGCCAGATAGAGCGATTCCGCCAGGCGATAGGCTATCCAGCCTTTCTTGTCGCCCCACGGGTTGAGCCGCATGGCCATCTGCAGTGACTCGATGGCATCACTCGCTCGCCCCGCCTTGTTGAGGGCACGGCCCAACGCCAAGAGGCCCCTGACATCGTTGCCGTCGAGCTCGATGATCTTCTCCGCTTCGGCAATAGCCTCGTCGTAGCGGCCAGCATTCGAGTGTTCGTTGGAGCGATAAAAGTGACCCTCTACCGACGGCACGGACATGCCCAGCGCAAGATGGTAACGCGCCATCTGCAGCGTTTCGTCCGGCGTCATGTCGATACTTCTTTGCCATTCGTCTGACGAGATGTCCAAAAGCAGGCCACCCATCATCGTGTGGGCGCGCGCGTATTCGGGATCGCGTTGAAGCGCCTTCTCAAGAAACGAGTGTGCTATGGCCAAGTCTTCTCGGGTGTAGTTTCGAATGTGCTCGAGCGCCCGCAAAACGGCATCATAGGCTTCGGGATCATCAGTCTCCTGAACCCACGCTGCGCTTGTTGGCATGTCTCCCAGTCTGAGTTCGAGCGTATTCGCAACTTGCTTCGTCACATCGTCTTGAAGCTCGAAGACTTCGGCCATGGTGATGTCGTAGCGCTCCGCCCAGACATGACCACCGGTGGTGGCGTCAATCAGCTGCATGTTGATCCGCACGCTGTCGCCGGAGCGACGGACGCTGCCCTCCATGACGTAACGCACGCCCAGTTCTTCGGCGACCTGGCGGATGGGTACGTCCTGATTCCGGTAATAGAACGTCGAGTTTCGAGCGATGACAAAGACACCGGGGATCTTCGAGATATCGGTGATCAGATCGTCGGTCAGGCCATCGGCGAAGTAGTCCTGGTCGGGGTCACCGCTTAGATTGTCGAACGGCAAGACGGCGATCGATGGCGCGTCCGGCAGCGGAAAAGCCATACGATCAAGCGATGCCGGTTCATGCTTGTGGTTGGCGACCCATGTCCAACCGACAAAGGCAGCCAGGCAAATGCTTGCGGCAGCCAACCCAACCCAATGCCAACGGCCCCAAAACCTACCGCGCGAACGAAGTGACGGTTCATAAGCGGCGGGCGTCGCCGTCGACAGGTCTTCGGTGGGTGACGGTGCCGTCACCGGGCGTTCAGCCCCGCCATCGCGACGCAGTGTTTCGAAAAGTTCGATCGTCGCGGCCTCGGGCTCGACATCGAGCTCGTTGGACAACACGTCGCGACATTGAGTGAACTGACGCAGCGCGGCCTCGCGGCGTCCGGTTTGCGCATACAGAGTCATCAACATTCTGTGAACGCGTTCCTGCAACGGATCGATGGCGAGAAGGCGCTGCGCCAATCCAATCGCCTTCTCATGATCGCCGGACTGACTGCAGAGCTCCGCCAGAGTAAGAAGCGTCCGCAGATACAGGTCGTTCAGGGTCCGGCGCTCGACGTCGACCCAGGCCTGGAAGGCGTCGTCCTTCAGATCCAGCCCGTCGAGCATCTCGCCCTTGTAAAGGGCCAGCGCGGCTTCCAAATCCGCAGACTCGTTACTGGCGGCCAATTCGCGAAACTGATCGACGTCGAGACCAAAGGAACGCGAATCGAGACTGACGGAATCGCGATCGGCAACCAAAGGCTGAACATCGAGATCGTCGAAACACTTTCGAATGTATGTCAGAGCTTGGCGCAAGCTTTGCTGCGCGTTCCGCTCTTCGCTTTCG
Source organism: Pseudomonadota bacterium (assembly GCA_039028155.1). NCBI lineage: Bacteria > Pseudomonadati > Pseudomonadota > Pseudomonadota bacterium. Next base: position 23,345 of record JBCCIS010000052.1, on the reverse strand, counting down.
CCCCAAAGCAGGCCGATCAGTTTTTCCCTGGGCTGCCGCTCGTCCCCATTCAGCGCCAAATAGGCCAGCAGGCACCGGGCCTTGCGCGTGGGAATGCTGTCAAGCACGTCCGATCCGGCACGCAGCTCGAAACCACCAAGAAGGAGAATCTCCAGAGCCTTCGCCTCTGTCACTACGCCCCCAGACAAAAGCCAGTGACAAAAACTATCACCGGTTAAAGGGTCCGACAAACTCTGACGCTGCTTTGACGATCGCGGAACGGGCGTCTGACCAGCGACCTCTAACTTTGGATCAGCGTGCCGCGGTTAGGACCGCGCACGTTGGTTGTTCAATAGTCCCGAGGAGATCATCGACATGAAGAACAGTGGTATCGCGAGTGTGCTCGTTCCGCTGGTGGGGGCGCTGCTGATTTCCTGCTCACCAACCAAGAGCTACAATTACGAAACCCTAACCAATACGGAAGTTCGAGGCGTGCCCCTGCAAGTGGTTCGCCGAACCGCGCCCGACGGCAGTGGACAGCCCGCCTACGGCATCTTGGATCCGTCAAACACATTCCATCGTTGCGATGACCCCGAATGCACCGACCAAGAGCTGGAGCAGGCGGCCGTCGCCTATGCATCGCGGCCGGCTGGTAACGAAGGCGGCGGCGGTGGCGGCGACGGTGGAGGCGGCGGTGGTGGTGGCGGCATGTAGACGGTCGCAACCCACGGCGCACGTAGCGCCGCACAACCTCGTCCGAACAGGCCAGCCGCCGAACCAGGAGGCGATCCAACCACTTCAAGGAAGCGTGTCCGGAAGGTGGTTGACGGCAGCGACGCGCGATCCAACCTAGTCGGTGGGATCGTAACCGGCCGGCATGCCGTGACCCCAAGGCGCTACGACCATGGGGCGTGTCGCGTGCCGGCAGCCATTGCGTCGTCGCGGGGTCACCATGAAAGCATCTGATCTGTTTGTCCGCTGCCTGGAGGCGGAGGGCGTCGAACGTATCTTCGGTTTGCCCGGCGAAGAGAACGCCGACCTCATGATTTCGCTGATGGACAGCTCGATCGATTTCGTTTTGTGCCGCCACGAACAGGCTGCCGCCTTCATGGCCGACGCCTATGGCCGGTTGACCGGCAAGCCGGGTGTCTGCCTTGCAACACTGGGCCCCGGCGCGACCAACCTGGTGACCGGCCTGGCCGACGCCAACATGGACCGCTCGCCTGTGGTCGCCATCATCGGTCAGGCGAGCACCAGCAGGCTGCACAAGGAAAGCCATCAAAACATGGACGCGATCGCCATGTACCAGCCGATCAGCAAATGGGCGCACAGCATCAACGGCGCCGACACCATTCCGGAGACGGTGCGCAAGGCGTTCAAGACTGCCGAGCAAGAGAAGCCTGGCGTCAGCGTCCTGGAGCTGCCCGAGGACATCGCGAAGCACGATGTCGCGAAGGAACCGATCATGCCGCGCAAGACAAGGCGCGCAGCGGCCGATTACAAGGCCGTGCGGGCTGCCGTCGATGCGATCGCGGTTGCCAAGAACCCGATCATCCTGTCGGGTAACGGCGCGCTCAGGAAACGCGCCGCCAAACAGCTACGCCGGCTGGCGAACAAAGCCGGCATCGGGGTCGTCAACACCTTCATGGGCAAAGGCGCCGTGCCCCGCAACGACCCGCACTGTCTCTTCACCGTCGGCCTGCAGCAGCGCGACCACATCAACGCCGAACTGGACAAGGCGGACCTGATCATCGCGGTGGGCTATGACCTCGTCGAATACGCGCCGACCCATTGGAACAAGAAGGGCGGCAAGACCCTGGTGCATATCGACTTCCTGCCGGCGGAGATCGACGAGGACTATCCGGTCGATGTCGAGATCGTCTCCGACATCGCCGACGCGCTGTGGCAGATCAACGAAGAGCTGAACGCCCGCTTCGAAGGCGACCTGCCCCTGTTCGATATCGAGGAGCGCGCGTCGCTTCGCGAACGGATCACCGCGGACCTGTGGGCCGAGCGCGATGACGAGCAGTTTCCGGTGAAGCCCCAGCGCATTCTGTGTGATGTCCGGGACTTCATGGCGCCCGACGACATCGTGCTGTCGGATGTCGGTGCCCATAAGATGTGGATCGCCCGCTACTACCAGTGCGATGAGCCGAACACCTGCCTGATCTCCAACGGGTTCTGCTCGATGGGTTTTGCCTTTCCAGGCGCCATGGGCGCCAAGATCGCCTACCCCGACAAGCGTGTCCTGGCGATCTGCGGCGATGCCGGTTTCCTGATGAACATACAGGATCTTGAAACCGCCGTGCGGCGCAAGCTGAACATCGTCTCGCTGATCTGGATGGACGGCGAGTACGGCCTGATCAAATGGAAACAGCAGGACCATTATGGTGGCCGCCACTCCGATTTGACCTTCGACAACCCGGACTTCGAGCTGCTGGCCCGCTCGTTCGGAGCCTGGGGCCGCACCATTGGCGCCCCCGACCAGCTGTCCGGCGCCCTGGACGAGGCGTTCTCGCAATCCGGCCCCGCGCTGATCGCCATTCCGGTCGACTATGGCGAGAACGTCAAACTGACGGAACGCCTGGGTGCTCTACAGGTCACACTTTGATCGGATCGCTACCAGAATTGCCGGCAACATCCCCTATCTAGAGAGCCGTCCAATAGGATTCTGATAATCTTGTCAACGACTTGCGTCGGACCGTTGCGTTGATATCACGGCTTCCTGTGGTATATTGCCGCAACTTATGTGGTCTGGCGTTGGTCGGCGCTCCCGGGTAAAAGAGCGTCGTGGCCCGATGCGCGGCCAGGGGGAAGTATGATCGGGCGTTCGGCTCTTATCTCATCGTGTGCGGTGTTGGCGGTTCTTGCCGCCCATGCGACACCCGTCCAGGCGGAAAGCCTGGAAGAGGAAATCGCGTTTTTGCTGCGTGATAACCCCACGCTGAAGAGCCTGCGCAACCAGGTTGAAGCGGCCGAAGAGGGCATCAACGAGGCGTTTGCCGGTTATTTGCCAACGGTCGATGTCTCGGCCGACTACGGCTACGAAACGACCGACAGCCCGCAATCGCGCATCACCGATCCTGGCGACCCGTTGGAACTGTCGCGCGCGCGCGCCACGGCGACGCTGCGCCAGAACATTTTTGACGGTTACAACACAAGCGCCACCTATGACGCCGCCCAGATCACCCGCGATTTGAGCGAGCTGACGCTGGAAGACGATACCCAGCGCCTGATCCTGGAAGGTGTCGCCGCCTATCTCGACGTTCTGCGCGCGCTGGCGCTGATCGATCTCTCCGACCGCAACGTCGACACCATCGCGACCCAGCTGAACCTGGAGAATGAGCGTGTCGAGCGCGGCTCGGGCTTGGCGCTCGACGTTCTGCAAGCGAAGACACGGCTTCAGCTTGCCGAGGAACGCCGCGTCGCCTTCGAAGGTACGCTGCAGCAGGCGATCGCGCGCTACAATCGGCTGTTCGGCCACCCGCCGGACATCGCAACCATGGAACTGCCGCGCATCCCCGAGGACGAGCTGCCGTTCAGCCTGGACGACGCCATCGCCATCGGCCTGGCTGAAAACCCACAGACCGCGAGCAGCCATGCGCTGGTACTGCTGGCCGATGAAACACGCGATCAGGCGCGGTCGGCCTATTGGCCACGGGTCGATTTGGTCGGGCGCCTGAACCTCGAAGACGACGTCGACGGCATCGAAGGTGTCCGACGTGACGCCGCCATTCTGGTTGAGGCCAACTGGCAGTTGTTTGCCGGTTTCGCCAACCAGGCGAACGTGGCGCAGTCGGCCTATGAACACGTCGCGGCTATTCACGAGCGCGCGGCGACCAACCGGCAGGTCATCGAGGATGTCGAATTGGCTTGGGAAGTCCTTCAGACCTCGCGCGAGCGCGTCGAGCTGCTGGAAAACGCCGTCAACATCGCGATCGAAGTGCACGACTCTCGCCGGCGTCTGCGCGAAGCCGGTCAAGAGACGGTCTTGAACGTGTTGGACGCCGAGAACGACGTCTTCAACGCCCAGATCAATCTGGTCGGCGCCCAGTATGACGGCTATCTCAGCATATTCCGCCTGTTGGAAGCGATGGGCCGGTTGACGCCCGAGCGGCTGGTGCCGGGTCTTGAGGATACATCGTCCATCGGCGTCTACGATGGCGGCGAGATCGAGCTTGCGACCTCTTCCGATCAGCAGACCATCGATTTGGTGATCGAGCCGTTGGGCGAAGCGACGGACATCACCATGAGCAACGCCGACGACGTGCAGGTTGTCGGTGTGACATCGGTTCAGATCGCGGCCAGCAGCGAGCCCTTCGCCTGGTCGGCGGACGAATACGTCATGACATTGAGCCCGACCACGGAAGCGGGCGGCACCGGTGATGACCCCGCCTTGTTCACGATGGCACCCTCGATCCAGTCGCTGGGCTCAGACGGTCAGCCGACAGACGACGCTGACGGCACCGCCATCCAAACGCTGGACGACCCCAACCTGACGCGCGGCTGGGCGTTCGAGTAATCGGCTGGCCGCCCGCGGCCTTTACTTCGTTTCAGCTGTAAACACACCGTCCCAGTCGGCGCCGGGCGGCTCGGCGCGGAACGTGTCCACACGCTCGCAATAGAGATCATAGAGCTCGCCGAGTGCCGGCTCGAGCTGGCGGCAGCTGTCGATCAGGCCCTTCGCGTCGTCCCACCGCTGCGCGCGGTATGCGTCCAGCATGTCCTGATGCGTCTTGCTGAGCTCCGCGAATGCATCGGAGCCCTTTGTGTCCTCACGACCCAGCAGCGTGAAGATGCGGACAGCTTCTTGCTTACCCTTCACCCGGATCAGATCCAGTTCCAGCGACGCGAAGCGGTCGGCCCCCTGCTGCGTCGACTCGCCGACGACGATCAGAACGCCATAGGTCTTCGACTGGCCCTCCAGGCGTGATGCCAGGTTGACGTCGTCGCCGATGACCGAATAGTCGAAGCGCTGATCCGACCCCATGTTGCCGACGAAGACCTCGCCGGTGTTGATGCCGACGCCCATCTTGATCGGGAAGAACGGTCTGCCCTCCGCCTCGCACTCGCGCTCGATCTGATCGTTCAGCGCGTTGGTGCGCTCGACCATGGTCAGCGCGGCGTCGCAGGCGTGATCGATCTGGTCCTCGTCTTCAATCGGCGCGTTCCAGAACGCCATGATGCAATCGCCCATGTACTTATCGATCGTGCCCTTGCGCTCCAGGATGATGCCGGTCATCGGCGTCAGGAAGCGGTTGATTAGGCTGACAAGGCCGACCGGGTTGCCGCGGAACTGCTCGGAAATCGCGGTGAAGCCGCGGATATCGGAGAACAGCAGCGTCATATTGCGCATCTCGCCGCCCAGCTGGAGCTTGTCCGGGTCCTTAGCGAGCTGTTCGACCATGGTCGGCGACAGATACTGCGAGAACGCGCTTCTAACCTGCTTCTTGCTCAATTCCTCGCGCATGTAGCTCATGTAAGTCAGGAACATGTAGAGCAGGAACGAGCAGATCAGCGGATAGGCGACGCCAACCAGAACACCTTCGTTGGTGAACATGTACCACGAGGTGCCGATCAGACCGGCGTTGATGACGCTGACAGCGATCAAACTCCAAACGGCGCCAACCAGCGGCAAGCCGATAAGAAGCACCAGTCCCGTCACGAGAATGACCAGACCCTCGATCACGTTCGCTTCCGTCGGCCGGCTCAGCAAGGCGCCGGTCAGCATGTTTTCGACGATTTGCGCGTGCACCTCGACACCCGGCAGTGCCGGGTTCAGCGGCGTGCTTCTGATGTCGCCCTGCCCGGCCGCCGACGTCCCGATGAAGACGATGTGGCCGGTCAACAGCTCCGGCGGCACCTCTCCGTTGATGACATCAACCGCGGACACGTAGCGATGCTGACTGTAGGGCGCCTGATAAAACGTCGCCTCGCCGTGCCGATCGATGGGGATACCCAGATCCTGTGTAAAGTTGACCGACGTTGCTCCAGCTTGACCGTACTTGATCAACAGTGTCGTGATATCGGGGTAAGCGACACGCAGTGTTTCGATGCTGAGAGCCGGGTAGATCTGCTCGCCCACCGCGACGATAAGCGGCACGCGGCGGATGATACCGTCGGCATCAGGCACCACACTGAAGCTGCCGATGCCGGTCGCGCTGTCTTCCAGAATTCGAAGGTTGCGGATCATGCCGCTGAAGCTACGGATCTGTTTGACGATGTCATCGGCGTTGCCATCACCGACCATTGCGATCCCGGTCTTAAGCGGTTCGTTCGCCTCCAGCGGAAGTTCGCCAAAGTCCGAAGCGACCTGACCCAGCACCACCGGCTTGCCGGAAATTGCCTGCGCCAGCGTGGCATCATTGTTGGTTAGTTCCATCAAGCGCCGTTCGGTCTCGGCATCCAGACCCTCTAGGCTCTCGATCAACTGGTCGGGGGTCAGACGATCCGGCTCCGCGAACACGATGTCGAAGCCGACGGACGCGACCCTGTAGTCATCGACGAGCCGGGAAACCAGGTTGGCGAAGAGATTACGCGGCCACGGCCACTGACCGAGTTCGCCAAAGCTCTTCTCGTCCAAATCTACAATGCGTACCGGCAGCGGCTGCTCCGGCAACTCCCGAGGCTGCAACTGCTGATAGAAATCGAAAACCTTATTCTCTAGTGTTTGAAGCGGAACCGGGTCGGCAATACGCAGCCAAATCATGCCGGCGAGCAGCACCAGCGCGATTCCATACGTCACCTTCAGGCTTGTCAGCTGCTTGATCATCGCCCAACGCGGCTTCAACGTGGTTTTAGGGAAACACCATTAACCCGTTGCGAGACAAAGAGAAAGCACAAGTCATGAGGTGATGGCGCTGGGGCCTCTCCCGTGGCACAATCCCCGCCATGGGACTGTCCCATAACAAGACATGGCTGAAACAGCTTCTGAAGCCGCTGATGCCCGCGTTCCGCGAGGTCATGCTGCTGTCGCTGTTCGTCAACATTCTGGCGCTTGGCCTGCCGATCTTCGTGCTGCAGGTCTATGACCGCGTCGTGTTCTTCCAGGGCACGACGACCCTGATTGCGCTGGTCAGCGGCATCGCCGTCGTCATCGGTTTCGATTTCATCCTGCGTCAGGCCAGAAGCCGTATTCTGCAGCGCGCCGCCCTGCTGATCGACGTCAAGCTGGGGCGCAGCATCTTCGACAAGATCAGCGCGATCCCCCTGCGTGTCCTGGAGCAGCGGCCCGCCAGCTACTGGCACTCGCTCTACCGCGACGGCGACAACGTGCGCAACATGTACTCCGGTCCCAGTGCGGTTCTGGCGACGGAGCTGCCTTTCGTGCCGCTCTTCGTCATCCTGGTTTTCGTCATCGCCGCGCCGATCGCCTGGCTGCTGTTGATCATCATCCCAGCCTTCATGATCGTTGCCTGGGTCTCCGGCGCCGTTTTGGACAAGGCAAGCCGCCAGGAACGCACGGGGCTCCTCAGCCGCGACGAGCTGATCGCCGATATGCTGGCCGGGCGCACGACGATGAAGGCCCTGGGTCTGGAAGAAGGTTTCCGGAACCAGTGGGAGGAGAAGCACGCGGAGGTCATCACCCACTCCATCGCGCGCGGCCGGTGGAACGACACCTTCGCCAACATGTCGCTCTCCATGGCCTTCATCACCACAGTCGTGCTGACCAGCTTCGGCGCGGTCGCGATCCTGAACCAGGAGCTCTCCATCGGCGCGCTGATCGCGACCAACATGTTGAGCAACCGGCTGATCGCGCCGATGAACCAGTTGGTCAATACGTGGCGCAATCTTTCGTCCTACCACCAGTCCGTTGACCACCTGAGTGAAGCCTTCGAGCTGGCCGAGGAACGGACCGAGGCGACGATCGAACTGACGCGCCCCCGTGGCGAGCTGATCCTGCAGAACGTCTCCTTCAGTTTCGGCGACAACGGCCCCAACGTGGTCGATGGCGTCAACATGCACTTCAAGCCCGGCGGAATCATCGGGCTCGTCGGCCCCAACGGCGCCGGCAAGACGACGCTGATCAAACTGATGCAAGGGCTCTACGAGCCGACCAACGGACGCGTGCTGCTGGACGGCGCCGACCTCACCCAGTTCACACGCCAGGACCTCGCGCGCTGGGTCGGCTATGTCCCCCAGGAAGCCGCCCTGTTCCACGGCACGATCCGAGACAACATCGCCGGCATGAACCCGGAGGCGCGCGATGAGGAGATCATCGCCGCCGCGACGGCGGCGGGTGCCCACGGCTTCATCGCCGACCTTCCCGACGGTTACGGCACGGACATAGGCGAGGCCGGGCGCCGGCTCTCCGGCGGCCAGCGCCAGCGTATCGCCGTTGCCCGCGCCCTGCTTAACGACCCGCCGATCCTGCTTCTGGACGAGGTCGCCGCCAACCTGGATCGCGAGGCTGAAAAATCGCTGCGCGATATCCTGGTCGAGCGGTCGCGCGACCACACGATCGTCATGGCGACGCACACGCCGATCATGCTGGCCGCCTGCACCCATATCGTCGGCCTGGAGAAAGGCCGCATTGCGGTCGCCGGGCCGACAAAGGACGTGCTGGCCAAGGTGTTCGATAACCTGCCGCGCCAGGCTGCCAATGCGCCCGAACCCAAGGACGGCCCCCATCTGGCCGAGGCCCGCAAGGCATGAGCAAGCTTGATGACATCGCCGGGCGGCATAGGGCGTCGCGGCTCAGGGTAACCGCAATCTTGATCGTGCTGCTGCTGGTCGGCCTGTTGGCATGGGCATCCCAGGCCAAAATCGATGAGTTCGCCATCGCCCAGGGCGAGGTTGTGCCCCAAGGCCAGATCAAAACGATCCAGCATCTGGAAGGCGGCATCATCGAGGAGATGTACGTTACCGACGGCGATATCGTCGCGGCCGGCGACCCCCTCGTCCGCCTCGACCTCTCCGCGTCGAACACCGAGGAGTCCGAACTTCGGGTGACCTTGGATGGTCTGATGCTGCGCCGCGCACGGCTCTTGGCCGAGGCCAATGGCGGCGAGCCGGAGTTTCCCGATGAGGTCGCCGAACGCCGTCAGGCCGTCATGGAAAACGAGCTCAGCGCCTTCCACGCTCGCCAGGATGAAATGGAAAGCGCGCTGATCGGCTTACAGCAGGAGGTCAACCAGCGCGACTTCGAGATCCGCCAGTTGAAGGCGGAGCAAGCCAGCTTGCGCGACCAGTTCCGCCTGGCCCGTGAGAACTTCGCCATCGCCGAGGATCTGATCACCGACGGCCTGATCTCCCGCCTGGACTATCTGGCCGCCGAGTCCGAGGTCGAACAGATCCGTGGTCAGCTGGAGTCACTCGCCGAAAGCATCCCGGCGGCCGAAGCCGCTCTGGCCCAGGCAACCGAACGCATTCATGAGACCGAGATCGCGTTTCGCCGCGCAGCGCTGGAGGATCTGGCGAGCGTCGAACTCTCGATCGATCACACAAGCGAGGAGCTGATCAAGGCGTCGGCCATGAGCCAGCGGACGCTGATCACCAGCCCGATCGACGGCATCGTGAAGAGCCTGAAGTACTACACCATCGGCGCCGTGGTGCGGCCGGGCGACGCGCTGATGGATATCGTGCCGTCGAACGAGACCCTGGTCATCGAGGCGCGGCTGAACCCGCAGGACATTGGCTATGTCGAGGCCGGGCAGACGGCGATCGTCAAGATCTCGACCTATGACTACATCCGCTATGGCGGCTTGGACGCCGAAGTCATTCTGGTCTCGCCGGACTCGCACCAGGACGAGGAAGGTCACACCTATTTCCGCGTCATCGCCGCGACCGATCAGAGCTACCTGGGGGTCACGCCAGGCGATCAGCCGATCACCGCGGGCATGGAAGCGACGCTGGACATCCACACCGGCACCGACACGGTGCTGCGATATCTGCTGAAGCCCGTCCTGAAGCTAAGGCACGAATCCTTCCGCGAGCGCTGAACCACCATTGATTCCGGTTTGGTTGGCATCGCCGGACCGCGTAAGGCGGCGACTCGCTAACCCTGGCTCTCCACAAGCCGTTCGACGATGGACGGCATGACCGACTGGTCGAGGTTGGCAAAGGCGAAGCGAAGATAGGCGTCCTGGTCCGGGCCGAACCAACTGCCCGGCAGGCATAGGAGGCCATGATCGATGGCGAGCCGTCTGGCGACACTCTCCGATGGTTCATCGCCGAACGGGTGGCGCACAAAGGCGAAGTAGGCGCCGGCGCTGACCAGGTCATAGGTCAGATCGTTGCGTTGGAAGGCACGGGTCAGCGCCTCGGCGCGGCCCGCCATCATCTCTTGATTGCTGGTCCGCCAGGCGTCCAGATGATCTAGACCGTAGAGTGCCGCTTCCTGGCCAATATGGGGCGCACAGATCTGCACACAGTCGGTCACCTTCGTCAGGGCGGTGCGCAGCGTGGCGCCGGTCGCGATGGCGCCGACACGATAGCCAGTCAGGCAGAACACCTTCGAGAAGCTGTAGAGGTGGACCAGCGTGTCGCCCCAGCCCGGGCGGGTGAAGAGATCGTGCGGCGCTGACTCCGCCGGCTGAAAGTCGCGATAGGTCTCGTCGATGACGAGAGCGCAGTTCGCTTCCCTCGCCAGTTCGAAAAAGGCATCAAGGACGTCCGGCGGATAGATGGCGCCGGTCGGGTTGTTCGGCGTTACCAGGGCGATGGCACGGGTCTGGGGCCCGATGAGTCTCCGCGCGTCCTCGGGGTCGGGAATGCCTGCCCGGTCGGCACGGAACGGCAGCGGTGCCACATCGATGCCCAGCATGCGCAGCGACATCTCGTGATTGAAGTACCAGGGTGACGGCACGATCACCTGATCGCCGTTGCCAGCCAGCGCCACCATGGTGTTCCAGAAAGCCTGATTGCAACCGGCCATGATCATGATGTCATCGGCGGGCACATCGGCGCGGTAACGTGCGGAGATATCCCGGGCCAGGGCCTGCCTCAGCTCAGGCAGGCCGGCGATATCCGTATAGACCGCGGTCGATCCGTCACGCACGCGCTGGGCCAGGTGATCGGTCAGCTCAGACGGCGGTGGGTAACTTGGCACCGCCTGGCAGACATCCAGAAGCGGCCGGTCGGCGGGAAAGTCGAGCCCGTCGACCCACGCCCAGGCTTGCGGAATTGGCGGTAGCTGGACCTGTTCGACCAGCCGATTCGGCACGAGTGACATCGGGTGTATCCAGGAGAGGTTCGCCGCGATGATCGTCACCGCGCCCGACACCGTCAAGAGGCGTGCTCAAACACCCGAACAGCAAGGCAATCCACAGCTTTGTGAGCGCTGTCACTCGACTCCAAACTTGCATTTACGCTACTGAATTGAGTGTGCGGATAGATAGCGCATTGGGCGCTTGGTCCCCGAGAGGGCGGGACTGCTATCCCCGAAACGGCAAACCGGCGGCGACGCCGGGACGCAAAGCCTCCGGCCTGAGCGCGTCAGGTAGCGGGGTTACCGAAGGGATGACATGATGATCGTATCTGAACCCCGGGTAAAAAAGCGGATCTTCGCGACATCGCGACCGAAATCATCGTTCTGGTCGCGCATGATGTCGTTTATCACCGGCACCGGCGTCGTCGCCATCGGCACGATCGTTGCCCTGCTGATCGCGCAACATATTCAGAACGGGTCCGATATAGGCGAACAGGCCTTCGGCTGGGTCAACTGGATCGTCGGCGGTATCAGCAGTGTTGACCCGTTCATCACGGTGGCCGTGATCGCCGTCCTGGGTCTGGTCGGCCTCGCCTTTTACGCCCGCGATCACTAGAGCCTAATCGTCGCGTCAATACGCGACGGGCACCGGGTCCAGCGAGCGCCATAGGTACCACACGGCGACCGAGCGCCATGGCCGCCAGGTCTCGGCCACGGTCGTCAACGCCGCGACATCCATCACACCGCCCGTCTCTCCATAGAGATCACCGGCCACGCGACGCAGCCCGATATCGCCCGTCGGCAGGATGTCGGGGCGCCCGGCGGCAAATATCAGCACCATATGGGCGGTCCACGGTCCGACACCGGATAGCCGCGTCAACCGCGCGGCCAATTCCTCGTCGTCGAGCCCGAGCCACGACGACCAGTCTTGGTCCTCGGTCAACGCGGCGTGGGCTGCGGCGACAAGGCTATCGGCCTTCCTGCGCGTCAGGCCGCACGCCCTCAGCCGCGCGGCCGAAACAGCGATGACGTTCGTGGGCGATATGTCGCCAACCTCGCCGAGCAGGCGGTGCCAGATACGCTCAGCCGCCAGGACCGAGATCTGCTGGCCAACAACAGCGCGCGCGAGTGTTCGAAAAATGTCGCCATGGGGCTCCAGGGCTTCACCCGGATAGGCAGCAATGATAGGAGCAAGTATGGCATCGCGCCGGGCAAGGTCGGCGGCGGCCGGCCACCAATAGGTCGGCACAACAGGAGCGAAATCGACGGACATGACACCGCCAGTGTGGCGCATCACCAAGCGTTGCCCAAGTCTCCGTCCATGGTTGGCGGCGGTCTTGCTCCTGCTCAGCACGTCGGCGGCCGAAGCCGAGTTTGCCGATGGCTGGATGGCGGTTCATCAAGGCAACTACGAGACGGCCGTCGCGCTGTGGCGGGAGCTGGGCCGGGCCGGACATGTCGACGTCCAGTTCAATCTGGGTGTGCTTTATGAGTCCGGCCTTTTGGGCGAGCCTGATTACGAGGAAGCGGCGGCCTGGTATGGCTATGCGGCCGCGCGGGGGCTACCAGCCGCGCAACAACGGCTTGGGGACTTCTACGCACAGGGTCTGGGGTTTGAGCAGGACCTGAGCAAGGCGTTTGACCTCTACCAGTCGGCAGCGGAGCAAGGCTATGGCCCCGCCCAATTCAGCCTTGCAGTCGCGCTGGAAAAGGGCGCGGGCGTACCGGTCGATAACGACCTGGCGTCACTGTGGTACCACCGCGCCGCAAACCAGGGCATGGCGGCCGCGCAGTACAATCTGGGCCGCACCTTCGTTTCCGGCGGCAGCGGCAACGATCCCGAACAGGCTCTCTATTGGTATCACCAGGCCGCCGATGGCGGCCTGGCCGAAGCCCAGAACAATCTGGGCCTGATGTACGAACGCGGCATCGGCGTCACACAAGATTATGAACAGGCCGTCCATTGGTATGCCTTGGCGGCCGACCAGGGCTTCGCCATTGCCCAGAACAACCTAGGTGTCATGTACCACTTCGGCCGCGGCGTCCCCCACGATCCCGGGCGGGCGGCAGCCGCCTATCACGCCGCGGCCATCGGCGGCAGCGAGGCCGGTCAGATCAACCTTGCCTATGCGCTCGCCAACGGTATTGGCCTGGACCAGGACATCATCGAAGCCTATGCCTGGGTCCTGATCGCGCGATCCGGTGACGACCCCGACGCCTCGGCGACAGCATCGGAGTATCGCAGGCGCTTGCTCGGCGTTCTAACCGAAGACGAGCGCCGCGCCGGCCTGGAGCGCGCGACGATCCTGCGTGAGACGCTTAGCGTTCGCCCGGCGCATCAGACACGGCGCCTGGCGCCGCTTGCCAGCGATGTCTTGGGCAATGACACCGCCGCCATTCAACGTTACCTGCGCGAGCACAACCGGCTCGATGGCGCCGTCGACGGCGTTTCCGGCCCGAACACCCGAAAAGCCATCCGCGACTTTCAAGCAGAGTATGGCTTACCGGTCACGGGAACCATTGACCAGGTCCTGCTCGACGCGATGGCTCGCTTGTTGCCGATGCCCTGGGATCCCGCTTCATCCGGCCTCAACCGCAGCGGTCTGTGAGATCACGCCAACCCGGATCCGATCTAGAGGTATGGCGAGAACAGACGCGCCACGCCGTCGCGAAACTTCACCGGCAACGATCGGGCGTTGAGCTTCTCCAGCGTAACCGGCTGCGACATGGCGCGCCTCTGGTCGATCATCTCGTGGATCTCAGCCGCGAGAGCCGAGTCGTAACACTCGACGTTGAGTTCGAAGTTCAGCCGAAGACTGCGTTCGTCCCAGTTCGCCGAACCGATCAGGCTCCACGTGCCATCGACCGCAAACAGCTTCGAATGATCGAAATCCGGCTGCGACATCCATAAACGACAGCCCGACACGAGCAGTTCGTCCATGCGCGATGTCGATGCCCACTTCACGAAAGGCAGGTTGTTGTTCGCCGGCATCACGATATCGACCTCAACACCGCGCAATGCCGCCAGGCAGAGTGCGGTGGCCAACTGCTGATCGGGGACGAAATAGGGCGTCGCGATCGAGATGCGTTGATCGGCCTGGGTCAGGGCACCGAGCATGGCCCAACGGAGGCTGTCCGTTGCGTCGTCGGGGCCGTCGCTGATCGCGCGCGCATGCATGGCTCCCGCCGGTGACGAGTCCTTAAGCCAGATGCCGGCATCCGGCGTTTCGCCCGTCGTGAAGTGCCAATCGTCCTCGAAGACATCCAGGAGCTGCCCGACGATCGGGCCCTTGAGCTCAAAATGCACATCGCGATAGTGGACGTTGCCGTCGCCCTTTGGTGCGTGTTTGCCGGTGATGTTCATGCCCCCGGTGAAACCGATGCGGCCGTCAATTACCAACAGCTTGCGATGGCTGCGCAGGTTCAAGTAGGGCATTTGCCAAGGCCAGAACGAGTGCAGGAAGCGCGCGGCGTCGACACCTTCGTCCAACAGGTCCTGCATGACCGTCGGCCACGAATAGTGCGAACCCGCACCGTCGATCAGGACCTTCACCACGACGCCACGCCGTTTCGCACGGCCCAGCGCGGCGATGAAAGCAGCACCCACGTCATCACGGCGAAAGATGTAGGTGGCAAGAACGACCAGCCGCTCCGCGCTATCAATCGCCTCGATCATTCTGGGATAGGCAACACCGCCGTCGACCAGCGGGTCGATCTGATTGCCATCGACCAGCGGACGCTCGACTATCTGGTCGACAAAGCGCGCCAGCCTCGGCAAGTCGCGGTCGCCTGCCGGCGAGGCGCCACTGGTCAGCTGCAGGGGCAGCCCTGACTCCTCGCGCCCATCGACCAGATCCATCTGGTCTGGATTCAACGTCTTCTGGGCGCGCCGCCGGATGCGGTTGATGCCAAGCAGAAGGAACGCAAGCGAGCCTAGTGGCGGCGACAGCAAGATGACACCGAGCCACCCAAGGGCTGAACGTTCGTTCCGCTTGCGCAGGATGACGCCGACCGACAGAACGATCGTTAACACCAGCGTCGCCAGCGCAATCAGTTCGGCCCAGAATTGTTGGAACGCTTCAAGCATCGTCAGCGACCACGAAGCAATTCACTCAGTTCAGTGCGGTCGCCGGGGCAACGATCACGCCTTCCTGTCGGGGTCATCGACCTCGGCAACCTGACCGTTGGCCGAAAGGAAGATCGCGATCGGCCGGGTGTGGGGAAACTGCGCCATGATGATCACCGCGATCACCATAATCGGCACGCTCAAAAACATCCCGATGATCCCCCAGATCGAGCCCCAAAGCGCGAGCGAGAAGAGAATCACGAGAGGGCTGAGATTGAGGGTCCGTCCCATCAACCGCGGCTCCAGCACATTGCCGATCACGACTTGTGCTGCGCCGATACCAACGAGGACGATCAGGAACGGTCCAAAGGTGTTGAATTGCACGAGTGCGAGAACCGCTGGGAACACGATCCCCAGGATCGAACCGATGGTCGGGATGTAGTTGAGCAGGAAGATGATAACCGCCCAGAACTCAGCGAAATCGACACCTGCAATGCGCATGACGACATAGCTGACGCCACCGGTCAGTACCGACATCAGTGTCTTGATCCAGATATAGGTCCTGACGTCGGCATTGATCCTTTCGATCATGCGGCGGACACGATCGCGCCGTTCGGGGTCCGACACCATGGCTTCGAGCTTTGCGTTGAAGCTGCCTTGTTCGACGAGCAGGAACAGGACGTAGACCAGAATGATGCCGACATTGCCGGCAAAGCTGGTCAACGAGGACGCCAACTGCGTCGCGATGTTGCCAAGATCGATCGACTGTAGGAGCTGCGAGATCGTCGGCACCTCCTTGATTCCGATCAGGCCATAGACACGGTCGATCAGTCCTTCCAAGTTCTGCTGATAGGTCGGCGCGGCGGCGACAACATCCGCGACGTTGCCGCGTGCCATTTCGATGACGCCGGTCAACAAACCGACAAAGGTCAGGATCGCGAGCGTAAGGCTTGCCCATCCGGGCAAATGAATGTCGCCGACATGAATGCGGCGATAGGTCGATGCCAGGGTTGCGATGAGATACCAAAAGACAATCGCGACAACGACCGGAAGCAGCAGCGCCTTGCCGACGATCAGAAGATAAAAGCTGAGCGCGGCGATTACCGCGTAAAGCGCGAAACTAAGAACACTCATGCCTGTAAGCAATCACAACAAATCTGGACGGGTATTCTCCCCTTTGCCCAGCCTGCCCTCAACCCACCAAATCGTCGAGGTGCTCGGGTCGCAGCGTCGCAAACGGAACAATGTTTGACGCTGTGGGGGCGGTTGCTAGGGAAGTCTGTTGACATCAAGACAGTGGCGAAAACAATGACCGCAGGTGGAACTTTGGCCCCTGGCCGAGGCTCCGTAAACAGCTGTGGCATAAGACCACCATGGGAGCAAGGAGGCGTTATGACCCAACGTGAACACCCGTATTATGAAAAGCTCAAGGAGCAGTTGGCCGAAGGCAGGCTCGACCGCCGTGAGTTCGTGCGTTATTCGGCGCTTTTGGGCGTTTCGGCATCGGCGGCTTATGCGTTCGCCGGCAAGTTGACCGGCAGCGACTTCGCACCGGCGGCTCATGCCCAGGACATGCCGCAGGGCGGTACCATCCGGATCGCTATGCGTGTCTTGGAGATCAGCAACCCGCACACCTATTCGTGGGTTATGGACTCCAACGTCGCCCGCCAGGTCGTCAGTTATCTGACGAAGACAGGTGCGGACAACGTTACGCGGCCGCATCTGCTCGAAGGCTGGGAAGCCAGCGACGACCTGCGCACATGGACGCTGCATATCCGCGAAGGCGTTAACTGGCACAACGGCGGTTCGTTGAATGGCGAGCAAGTCGCCTGGAACCTGACCCGCGTGCTGGATCCCGCCACCGGTTCATCGGTGCTTGGCCTGATGCAGGGCTACATGATGAACGATGACGCATCCGGTCTGTGGGATGAGAAGGCTGTCGAGATCGTCGACGACAAGACGGTGCGCCTTAACACCAAGGTACCGCAAGTCGCCGTCCCCGAGCATCTGTTCCATTATCCGCTGCTGATCCTTGATCCGTCCGAGAATGGCGTCTTCGGCGTCGGCTCGAACGGTACCGAGGGCTTCAACCTGGTGCAGCACGATGTCGGTCAGATCTCCGTGCTGGAAGCCCGTGATGACTATTGGGGCGATGGCCCGAACATCGAACGGCTTGAGTACCACGATCTCGGCGACGACCCGTCGGCGGCGATCGGCGCCTTGGCCTCCAAACAGGTCCACGGCATGTACGAAGGCGACATCGTGCAGCTCGACGCGTTCGAGGCTATGCCGCATGTCACCATCCACTCGGCGAACACCGCGCAGACGGCTGTCGCCCGTGGTCAGGTCGATCAGGCGCCGTTCGATGACGCGCGTGTGCGCAAGGCCATGCGTCTCGCCATCGACACGCCGGCGATCCTTGACCTGGCCCATCGCGGCCTGGGTGCGCCGGCCGAGCATCACCACGTCTCGCCGATCCATCCTGACTACTTCGAGCTGCCGTTCATGAGCCGCGATGTCGATGCGGCGAAGGCGCTGCTGGCCGAAGCGGGTCATCCCGACGGCATCGAGATCGAGATCGCGTGCAAGAAGGAGCCGGCTTGGGAACTTCTGGCGGTTCAGGGCATGGTCGAGCAGTGGGCCGATGCAGGCATTAACGTCAATATCAACGTGATGCCGTCGGCGCAGTTCTGGGAAGTCTGGGACAAGGTGCCGTTCGGCTTTACCAGCTGGACCCATCGTCCGCTCGGCTTCATGGTGCTGGGCTTGGCTTACCGCTCAGGCGTGCCGTGGAACGAATCCCACTACGCCAACGCGGAGTTCGACGCCAAGCTGACCGAGGCGGAAGGCGTTCTGGACATCGAGGCCCGCAGCAAGCTTCTGGGCGAAGTCGAGACCATCATGCAGGAAGACGGCCCGATCGTGCAGCCGGTGTGGCGCGCGATCTATGCCGCCTACGACACCCGGGTGAAAGGCTTCTCGATGCATCCGACGTCGTACATCTTTGCCAACGAGCTTGCGATCGAGTCCTGATCGCGGCCTGACTGGTCAAACGTTAGAGGGGAGCCTTCGGGCTCCCCTTTTTCTTTGCCCGTTTCGCATTGGGGATGAACCGATACGTCTGGAGGTCGATGGTACCTTCGAGATCGATGTAGACGCCTTCGGCCTCAAGCAGGTGGCGTTGAAGGTCGGCCGCGTCATGGCCCCTGCCCTTGCCGACGCTGATCCGGCCCTGGGCGTTGATCACCCGCCACCACGGCACGGTCTTGTCGTTCAGCGACGAAAGCGCGTAGCCGACGCGGCGCGCCCACCGCGGATGGCCTGCCGCGATCGCGACATCGCCATAGGTCATGACACGGCCTTCCGGAATCTTGCGGATCACGGCGTAGTAGCCGGCATACTCATCAGATGTCATCGGCGAGAGGTTAAAGCGTTTCGGCGCGACACGAAACGTGTCACACGAGAGCAGATCCCGTTAGCCACGATGCGCTCTAGCCGATGGTGGCGAGCACCGGGAACGTTTCCAGCAGCCAGAAAGCGAAGTCGGCCAGGTAGCCCGTCAGCATCGCGATACCCATGACGACCAGGATCGCCCCGGCGGCAACCTGAATACGCCTTCCCCAGCGCCCCAGACCCTTCATCCGTCGGACGAACAACCCGGTCGACGCCGCGGCAATCAAGAACGGCACGCCGAGGCCCAGGGAGTAGATCGCCAGCAGAGCGACGCCTTGACCAATCGTGGCCGTTGTCGCCGCAACCGCCAGGATTGCGCCCAGGATTGGGCCGATACACGGCGTCCAGCCAAACGCGAAGGCAGCACCCAGACCATACGCCGCCACGGGGCGACCGCCGGGTACGTTGATCTGCATCCTGACATCGCGGTCAAACCAGGCGATGCGGAAGACGCCCATCATGAAAAGCCCGAAGACGATGACAATGGCGCCGGCGACGTAGCTCAGCTCATAGCGATAGGTCAGCAACAGGTCACCGGCGGCTGTCGCGCCGGCGCCCAGCAGAACAAAGACCGTCGAAAAGCCAAGCACAAAGAAAAGGCTGAGCACGACCGCCGCGGCCCGCGTGCGCGCGGTCACCTCCCCGGTCAGATCCTCAAGCGATTCACCGGCAATGTAGGACACATAGGCTGGCACCAAGGGCAGCACGCATGGCGACAGAAACGAGATCAAGCCGGCCAGGAATGCCGCACCAACGCCGATGCCGGAGATTTCGAGCATTACGTCAAGCGGGCCCTGATCCGTTAGGGGTTCACGTCCAGCGACACCTGGTCGGTGCCGCCGTTGGCCTGACGTGCGGCGTCGATCAACGGCAACAGCTCTTTCAGCGCGGCCGGACCGTCCCATTCCGCCGTACCGACCAACCTGGCCACCATCTGACCTTGATGGTCGATCACGATGGTCGTGGGCAGACCGAGGACGCGGAAGTCACGCGACACCTTCTGGGTCGGGTCGCTGAAGACACCCAGGCTGGTGACCGCGATTTCGTCATAGAACTCGCGGATCTGGTTCTCGCCGCCACGATCCACCGACATCGCCATCACGACAAAGTCGTCGCCACCATGGTTCGCCTCGAGCCGGTCGAGCGACGGCATTTCATCACGGCATGGCGGGCACCACGTTGCCCAGAAGTTCAACACGATGACCTTTCCCTGGTAATCCTCCAGGGTACGCATGTCACCGCCCTCGACCGAGAACAGCACGTCGGGCGCCGGTTCCGGTTCATCGAGCCAAGCGAAGTTCGGCAAGGTGTCGCTCGCGCTTGTCGGCATGCAGGCGCCCACCAAGAAAAGGCTGGCGACCGTGGCGACAATCATGCGTTTCATCAACGAACCTCCTGGATGATCGGCAAGATATCGTTCTGCCACGATTCCCGCGTGATCGGCCCAATGTGTTTATGAACGATCCGACCATCGCCATCGACGACGAATGTCTCGGGAACGCCATAGACGCCCCACTCGATGCCGACGCGCCCATCGGCGTCGACGCCTGTCGCGTCATAGGGATTGCCATGCTCGCCGAGCCAAACGGCGGCATCCTCTGGGTCGTCCTTGTAGTTCAAGCCAAACACCGCGACCTCGCCGGTTTCGTGCAGCTCAACAAGCAAGGGATGCTCAATCAAACAACTCACGCACCACGAAGCAAACACATTGACCAGGCTGACCTTCCCGTTCAGCGTCTCGTTCGAAAGACCGGGTCCATAGCCCGGCACTTCACCAAGCGAGAATTCCGGCGCCGGTTTGCCGACAAGCGCCGACGGCAGGACGCTGGGGTCACGTCCAAGACCGATCGCCAGAGCCACGACAAGGACGGCGAACAAAGCGACCGGCAAGGCGTACAGCCAGCGTCGCGTTGCGCGTGGGGGACCGGCTTCAACCGAGGATGTGTTGTCGGTCATGGGCGATAACGTGGCCTTTGCTGTCTGTCGGCGCAAGTCCTGTCCACGAGCCTGACGCGAAGGTGATTTGCCGTGCGTTGTTAACGGTTTAGGCCGCGAACAAACCGCGCGAACCGGTCACATGCCTCGGCGATTTCGGCCGAAGGCGCGGTCAACGAGAACCGCAGGAAACCGCTGCCGCTGGGACCAAACCCCTCGCCCGCCAACAGCGAAACCCCGGCCTCCTCCAGCAAACGGTCGGAAAACTCCTGCGATGTCAGGCCGGTGTCGCGAATGTCGACCATCATGAAACACGAGCCTTCGGGCTTGATGACGCGGATACGGCTGACATCTTTCAGGCGGTCGAGCACCAAATCACGCCGCTTTTGGTAATGGGCGAGCATTGTGGCGATTTCGGGGAAGTCACCGGTAAAGGCGATCTCGACGCTCTGCTGAATGAAGGTCGGCAGACCGTAATGCATGGCCAGACCCAAATGGTAAAGGTGCTGCCTGAGCGACGGCGGACCGACCACCCAACCGACCCGCCACCCGGTCATGGCGTGTGACTTCGACAGGCTGTCGACCACAATGGTACGTTCGGCCATGCCGTCCAGCGTGGCCGGGCACAGGTGGCGACGGCCATCAAAGAGAGTGCGGCTGTAGACCTCGTCGGAGATCAGCCAGAGATCGTGGTCCCGGCAAACCTCGGCCAGACCTTCCAGGTCACGGTGGCCATAGGCGGCGCCGGTCGGGTTGTGCGGCGTGTTAATCATGACGCTGCGGGTTCTAGGCGTGACCGCCGCCTCGACATCGGCGGGGTCCAAATGAAAATCCCGCTCCGGCCGCAGCGGGATGGAAACCATCTCGGCGCCGGTCGCATGAACGACGGACTCATAGGTTACATAGACCGGTTGCGGCACGATGATCTCGTCACCAGGGCCGGCCGTGCAGGCGGCCGCGCCGAACAAGCCGCCTTGGGCGCCCAGGCTCATGGAAATGTTGTCGGCGCTCACGGCCTGGCCGGTGTTGCGCTGATGATAGGCGGCGACGGCGGCGCGCAGCTGGGGGCTGCCATCGATATAGGAGTAATGGGTGTCGCCGCTACGCATGTCGTCGATGCAGGCTTCGACGATCGGCGCCGGCGTGTCGAAGTCCGGATCGCCGATACTCAGCACGATGATATCGCGCCCTTCGTTCTTGTATGCGAGGGCGCGGCTGTGAACATCCCAGGCGCGCGCGCCCTCGTTGGCAAGACGATCGACGATCGGTGCATAGCGCATGGACCGCGGTTACTCCTCGATATGATGGAAAACGTCAGGAAGGCGCGCGATGTTAATCCCACTGCCCACCGAAAGCCAAGCCGTCTATGGCGGGCGGCCTCAGCCAAACCCTTTGGCCGCGAAACAAAAAAGGCGCGGCCTTCGGCCACGCCCTTAATGCGAGTTTTTTCGGTCTGCTAGCGGCTCAGGAGAAGCGCTGAATCCTCATCCCAGGTAAGCCAAACCGTTTCGTGTTTGTCCGGATCGACGCTCTCCAGCTGACGCTGTGCGTTCTGCGCCGCCACGGCGACCGGTGCTTCGCGGCCGTCGACGTGGACATAAAAATGGCTGCGATCGCCCAGATAGGCGGCAGCCTGGATTGATCCTTCAACGACGTTGTGCATGACATTCGGCTTCTGGAAGGAGATACCGAACTTCTCCGGCCGGATCGCCACGGTGATGTCGCCGCTGCCCGGCGTCTCCGCGTTGCCAGCCATCGACCGGACCTGACCCAGTCCTTCGGTATCGACAATGGTGGCTTCGCCGTCCTTGCCCTTGATGCTGCCGCTGAAGAAATTGATGGTGCCGATGAAGTCGGCGACTTCCTTGACCTGCGGGATCTCATAGAGATGGGTCGGGGAGTCGATCTGCAGAACCTTGCCCTCCGACATCACGGCGATGCGGTCGGACATGGTCATGGCTTCTTCCTGATCGTGGGTCACGAACACGAAGGTAATGCCGACATCGCGCTGCAGCGCGCGCAACTCCAGCTGCATCTGCTCGCGCAGTTTCTTATCGAGTGCGCCAAGCGGTTCGTCCAGCAACAGCACTTTCGGCTGTTTGATCAGGGCGCGCGCCAAGGCGATGCGCTGGCGCTGACCGCCTGACAGCTGATGGGCGCCACGTGTGCCATAACCCGGCAGCTTGATCAGTTCCAGCATCTCATCGACCTTGCGGTCGATCTCAGCCTTGTTCAGGCCGGACTTGCGCATGCCGTAGGCGATGTTCTTGTGAACGTTCAGGTGCGGAAAGATGGCGTAGCTTTGGAACACCATGTTGACGGGTCGCTGATGGGGCGGCACGCCGGCCTGCGGCTGGGCGTCGATATAGATGTTGCCCAAGGTCGGTTGCTCAAAGCCTGCCAGCATCCTGAGCAGCGTCGTTTTGCCGCAACCCGATGCCCCGAGAAGCGAGAAGAATTCGCCCTCTTCGATATTGAACGTGATGTCATCGACGGCTCTGACACTGCCGAAGTGCTTCGACACGCTCTTGATCGCAATATAGTCCTCACGCATACCTTTAGCGCCCACCCGCTGTTGCCATATCCATTTTTGTTCGTTGCGCCGAAACGCTCCAGTTCTTCGCCTAGATTGCCGAGCCTTCCTGGGTTCCGACGCCGCGGCGGCGGATGACCTCGGAGAAGGTGACGATGAAGAAGGATGCCAACAGGATGCACGCGCCCAGCGACAGCACCATCGGCAGCCGGTTCGGGAACCTGAGCTGG
>JBCCIS010000051.1 GCA_039028155.1 Pseudomonadota bacterium | reverse complement strand
AGCCCCGACGGCATCGCCGCGGCGGTCGCGGACCTGAAGCTGGAGCTGGTCGGCGACAAGGGTCAGGCGGCGGAACTGTTGACCGGCGAAGACGCCGTGATGGTCGAAGCCGTGGTGCAGCCGCGCAGCCGGATCGAAGGCCACACGCCGAGCAGCCTGAGCCTGGGCCGCCAGCACGATATCAACCTTCTGGCCGTCTCGCGCCAGGGCAGGCCCCATCGCGGTCGTCTGCGCTCGTTCCGGCTCGAGGCCGGCGACGTGCTCTTGCTGCAAGGCGAAAGCGAGGACATCCACACCGCGCTTGGCCGTCTGGGCTGCCTGCCGTTGACCATGCGCGAAGTCTCGATCGGCAAGCGCCGCATGATCCTTCCGGCCCTGGGCCTGTTCGTCGCCGCCGTCGCCGCGGCCGCCATGGGCTATGTCGCCATTACCATTGCGTTCTCCGTTGTCATGATCGCCATGGTCCTGCTGCGCATGGTGAGCCTGCGCGAGCTCTACGACGCCGTCGACTGGCCGGTGCTGGTTCTGCTGGGCGCCATGATCCCGGTCGGCGGTGCGCTTGAATCGACGGGCACGACCGCGCTGGTGGCGAATGGCATATTGTCACTTGCCGGCGATCTCTCGCCGCTCATCCTGCTCGGCCTGGTCCTGGTGGTTACCATGACGCTGTCGGACATCATGAACAACGCGGCGACCGCGATCGTCATGGCGCCGATCGCCGTGGGCATCGCCAGTGCGCTCGGCGCCAATGCCGATCCGTTCTTGATGGCCGTCGCCATCGGCGCCTCATGCGCATTCCTGACGCCAATCGGCCACCAGAACAACACGCTGATCATGGGCCCGGGCGGCTACCGCTTCGGCGATTACTGGCGCATGGGATTGCCGCTGGAGGTCCTCATCGTCGTGGTCGCGGTGCCGCTGATATCGTTCGTCTGGCCGCTTGGAATCTGAGTCATGACACTCAACGTCCAGAGTGCCCTTGGTCTGGTTGTCCTGATCCTCATCGCCTGGCTCCTGGGCGGTGCCAGAAAAAAGGGTGCGCTTAAGATCATCGCCGTCGGTGTCGGCCTCCAGTTCGTTCTGGCGCTCATCCTCCTGCTCATCGAACCGGTACGCGATGCGCTCTCCCTGGTCACCGACGCGGTTGAAGCGATGGCGGCGGCGACCGAGGCTGGCACGTCCATCGTCTTCGGTTATCTAGCCGGCGGGCCGGCGCCGTTCGAGGTATCCAACGCCGGGGCCATGTTCGTGCTCGCGTTCCGCGGCCTGCCTCTGATCCTCCTGGTCAGCGCCTTGAGCGCCTTGTTGACCTATTGGCGCATTCTGCCGTGGATCATCCAGGCGATCAGCCGCGTCCTGGAAAAGAGCTTCGGCATCGGTGGCGCCGTCGGTCTGGCAACCGCCGCCAATATCTTCATCGGGTCGGTCGAGGCGCCGCTCTTCGTGCGCCCCTATTTGGCGCGCATGACGCGCAGCGAGCTCTTTGTTCTGATGGTCGGCGGCGCGGCGACGATCGCCGGGACCATGTTCGTCATCTACGCCACCATTCTGGGGGCCGCGGTTTCGGACGCCGCCGGCAATCTGCTTGTCGCCTCGGTCATGAGCGCGCCGGCGGCCATCATGGTCGGTCTGCTGATGATGCCGGAGACCGAAACTCGAACCAGCGGTCATGTCGCCGTGACGTCCGAGGCCAGCGGTGCCATGGACGCGATTGTCCAGGGCACCGAACAGGGCATCAAAATCGTGCTCGGCGTCATCGCCATGCTGATCGTGCTGGTGGCCCTGGTCAGCCTGGTCAACCAGATCCTCGGGTTGTTCCCGGACGTCTGGGGCGCACCGTTGTCGCTGCAACGCCTCCTGGGCTACGTGCTGGCGCCGCTCGCCTGGCTCCTAGGTATTCCCTGGGCGGAGGCGGAAACCGCCGGCCAGCTTCTGGGCACACGCGTCATTCTGACTGAGTTCGTCGCCTATCTGGACCTGGCCGCCCTGCCCACGGGCACGCTTACCGAGCGCAGCGAGATCATCCTGACTTATGCCATGTGCGGCTTCTCCAGCCTTGCCGCACTCGGCATCATCATCGGCGGCCTGTCAGCCATGGTGCCCAGCCGGCGCGCCGAGATCGTCGCGTTGGCGCCGCGTAGCATCCTGGCCGGTTTGATCGCCACGTCCCTTACCGGCTGCGTCGTCGGCGTGCTGATATCCTGATAGCGGTGGGCGTTTGTCCCCCGGTGCCTGAAGACCCGCCCGCATTTGCCACAATCCCACCATGGTCCAGTCACCATCCCATGCCATAAGATGACGGGCGAAGGCATGGGGTCCCTCAATCCACCAGGACCCGCTGCGGTGCCTTCGCCGAAAATTGGGAGGGTTGGCGATGACGGCACGTGGGTTGGCGACTGTCTGGTGTCTGGTGCTTTTGGCCATGGGGCTCTCGGGCCCGGCCGTCCTGGCACAAGACACGAAAGCAACGCCCGCCCTGGAGGTCACTGACCTCGCCGTCGATCCCGAGAGCGACCCGCCGCTAGCCTGCATCAGCTTCAACGAACGGCTTGCCGAGAGCGACGGCCTGGACTGGAAGACCTATGTCCGTATCGATCCGGATGCCGATATCGCGATTACATCGCGGCGCAACTTCTTGTGCCTTGAAGGCCTCAAACACGGCGAAAGCTATGACGTCACCCTGAAAGCGGGCCTGGCCGGCCTTTCGTCGTCGTTGCCTGAGGACGTGCCGATGCAGGTCGTCATGCCCGACCGCGCGCCATCCGTGTCGTTTGCCGCAGGCGACGACGTCTTGCCGCGTGTCGGCGTGCAGGGCCTGCCCGTTACGACCGTCAACGTCTCGACCGTGGCGCTGAGGATCTTCCGCATCAACGAGCGCGCCATCGCGGCGCGCGGCGGCAGCGATATGGAGGGCGGCGAGGTCTATTCGTGGACCCTGGATGATTTGGAGAACGAAAGCGGCGAGCTCCTGTGGTCGGGCGAAATGGATATCACCGGCGCCATGAACCAGGACGTGCGCACGGCCATTCCCTTGAACGAGGTGATCGGCACGCTGGAACCCGGCCTCTATGTTGCCACGGCGCTCGACGCCCGGCGCGCCGATGACGACTACCCGGCCTGGGAAAGCCAGCCCTTCATGGTTTCGAACCTGGGCGTGGCGACGGCGCTTGGCGACAGCGGTCTCGACGTCACCGTGCGCTCGCTTGCCGATGCGACGCCGCTGCCCGGCGTGACGCTGGAACTGATCGCTCGCAACGACGCGGTACTCGGCACCATCGTGACCGATGCCGACGGTTACGCGCGTTTCGATCCCGGCATGGTGCGCGGTACAGGCGGCAATCGACCAAAGCTGCTGACAGCGACCGATAGCGAAGGCGACTACGTCTACGTCGATCTTGCCTCAGCCCCCATCGACCTCAGCGACCGCGGCGTCAGCGGCCGCGCGCCGTCGGGCCCGCTCGACGCCTATCTCTACACGGAACGCGGCATCTACCGACCCGGCGAGACCGCCCACATTACCGCCATCCTGCGCGACCAGAACGGCGCTGCGGCATCCGACCTGCCGTTGACGTTCCGCGTGTTGCGCCCTGACGGCCAGGAGGTCCTGCAACGCACCTCGTCCGACGACGAGGACGGTGGTCATGTGTTGACCCTCGATATCGCCGGCAATGCCTATACCGGCACCTGGACGGTCGAGGCTTATGTCGATCCCGACGGCGCGCGGGTCGGCCAGGTCAACTTCCTGGTCGACGACTTCGTACCGCCGCGCATCGAAGTCGACATGTCGGTCACGCCCGAGGTCCTGTCCGCCAAGACACCGGAGGCGACGCTCGATGTTGAGGCGCGCTTCCTCTACGGCAGTCCCGCCGGCAATTTGGCGGCTGAGCTCAGCCAGGTTCTGGTGAAGTCGGTTCATCCCTTCGCCGCGCTCCAGGACTACTATTTCGGCCTGGCGGAAGAAAACGTCCTGCCACGCCAGCTCGACGATATCGCCTTCACCACCAACGATGCCGGTCAGGCGTCGCTCGCGATCCAGGTGCCGCCCGACGAGGGCGTTATCTCGCCCGTCGAACTGCAGTTGCGCGCCACCGTGTTCGATGTCGGCGGGCGTCCGGTCAGCCGCGAACTCACCCTGCCGATCGTCACGCAGCCCATGCTGCTCGGCATTCGTCCAACCTTCGAAGACGATCGCGCGCCCTGGCGCCAGCCCGCTGAATTCGACGTCATCGCTGTCGACTGGTCAGGTCAGCGCATCGACAAGCCGGGGCTTGAATGGGATCTCTTCCGCGAACAGTACGACTGGGTCTGGTACGAGGACGACCAGTGGCAATACCGGGGCGTCCTCTATGACCGCCATATCGCCGGTGGTCGATTTGACGCGGCCGTCGACACGCCGGCTCGTATCGCTGCCGAAATCGATTGGGGCTGGTACCGGCTGGAGGTCTATGACGCGGAAACCGGTATCGCCAGCAGCTATCGGTTCCGCGCCGGCTGGTCGTATGGCGTCGCCGGATCAGACGGCACACCGGACGCGGTGACCGTCACCCTGTCGGAGCAAGTCTACGCTCCCGGCCAGACCGCTGCCGTCTTTGTCCAGCCCCCATTTGACGCCGAAGTCGAGATCGCGGTGATGGATAGCGGAGTGCGCGACATCATGCGCGTCGCCGTGCCCAAGGAAGGTATGGAGATCAGCCTGCCGGTCGAAGCGACCTGGTCGCCCGGCGTCTACGTCGTCGCGACCGCCTACAACAAGACGCCCATGGCCGATGAGCTGATCTCGCGCCGCGCCATCGGCGCGGTCTGGATGGCCGTCGAACAGCCGGATCAACGTCTGACGGTGACGATCGATTCACCGGATTCGATCGAACCCAGCCAGACACTCTCCGTGCCGATCGAGGTCACCGGTCAGGCTGCGGGCACCAAAGCCTTTGTGACGCTCGCGGCCGTCGACGACGGCATTCTGCAGCTAACGCGCTTCGATGCGCCCGACCCCGCGAGCTACCTCTTGGATCAGCGCCGCCTGGGCGTCGACCTGCGCGACATCTATGGCCGGCTGATCGATCCCAGCGCCTCGGCGCTCGGGCAACTGCGTTCCGGCGGCGACATGATGCGCGGTGCCGGTGTGGGTTCGCTGCCTCAGCGCTCCAGCAAGGTTGTCTCGCTCTTCTCCGGCATCGTCGAGACGGATGCCGACGGGCGCGCGGTGATAGAGCTCGACATTCCTGACTTCAACGGTCGGCTGAAGTTGATGGCGGTCGCCTGGACGGTGGCCGGCGTCGGCGCGGCTGCCGTCGACATGACCGTGGCCGCCCCCATCGTTGCTGATCTCTCGTTGCCGCGTTTCCTGGCGCCCGGCGACCGTGCCTGGGCAACGCTTGCCGTCGACAATGTCAGCGGCACACCCGGCCAGTACAGCTTCCAGGTCAATGCCGGCGGCGCCGTCACCATCATCGGCGCGACCCAGCAGAGCATCGATCTGGCTGTCGGCGATGGGACGGGCCTGCGGTTCGAGTTAGTCGGCGCGCACCTGGGCGTCGCCGATATCCAACTGACCGTAACCGGCCCCGACGACTATCTGGAAGTGCGCTCGTGGGGGCTGACCGTGCGCCCGTCGACGCGAGCCGACGTCACACGGGTCTCCATGACCCTGGAACCCGGCACATCCAACAGTGTCGGCACGACGTTGTCCGATGGCCTTTATCCAGAATCGGTGTCCGCCACGATCGGTCTCAACACCGTGCCGGCCTTCGACGTCAAGGGCCTGCTCGACGAACTCGCGGCCTATCGCTACGCCTGCGCCGAACAGACGACAAGCCGCGCGCTGCCGCTGCTCTACTTCGCAAGCGACGGCATGCTGGGTCCCGACGACGTCATCGAGAACCTATCGACCCATCACGATGTCGACGAGGCTGTGCGCAGCGTCCTCGCGATGCAGCGGCCCGACGGTACATTCGGTTACTGGTGGTGGTACAACGACACCAATCTGTGGCTCTCGACCTACGTCATGGACTTTCTGGTGCGCGCCCGCGAACGCGGCGTCTTTGTGCCTCAGTACGGCTATGATCGCGGCATCAAGGCGCTGCAGCGCGCCGTTTCCGATTGGCGCGATGAACCGGGCGACCTCGCCTACGCCTATTATGTGCTGGCCCGAAGCGGCAATACCGACCTTGCCGAACTCGAGTACTTTGCGACGACGCACTATGAGGACGAGTGGTTCCTGGACGAGGCGTTTATCGCCGCGTCGTTTGATCTGCTTGGCGATCCCGAACGCGCGGCCGAAGTCGCGGCCGGTATGACGTTCACCTTGGAGGATCTTCAGGGCCACGAACGCTATTGGCGCTACCGCTCGGTCCTGACCGATCTCGCCGCCGCCACGGCGGTGCTGGGAGAGAGCCGGTCAATACCAGCGGCGAAAGTGCTTGGGCTCGCGCAAATGGCATCGGAGGTCTACGCCACCCGGCGCTGGATCAGCACTCACGAAGAGGCCTGGATGCTTCTTGCCGCCAGAAGCCTTGACCGTTTTACCGGTGACGTCCAGGCGACACTAGGTGGCGAAACGATCGACCAAAGCCAGGGTCTTAGCCGGGATCTCGCCTGGCCACCATCGGGTGGTTCGCTGGACGTGACCAACAACGGCGACAAGCCGCTTTATGCGACCGTCACCGTGCGCGGCTATCCGATGGAAGCACCGCCCGCCCAGGAGAACGGCTTTTCAATCGAACGAAGGGTCTATGACATGGCCGGCAATCCGATCGATCCCAGCTCCATGGCTCAGCACGACCTCGCGGTCATCGTCCTGACCGGCGACCTGCGCGACCGGATTTGGTGGGAGTACGAGACCTGGCACGACATCCTGCTGATCGACCTGCTACCCGCCGGCCTGGAGATCGAGAACGCGCGGCTTGAAGGCAACCGTGATCTCGAGAATCTCGCCTGGCTGGGCGACGATCTCTCGCCGACCGACAATGTCGAGCAACGCGACGACCAGTATGCGGCGGCGTTGAGCTTCGCCGGCAAGACCGGTTTCAAGGTCGCCTATATCGTCCGCGCGGTAACGCCGGGCAGCTATGTCTACCCCGCGCCCTATGTCGAGGACATGTACCGGCCTTATCAGTTCGCGGTCGGCAAGGCCGGGACCCTGGATGTGACCGGGAACTAGGCAGGCGATGCGCAAGCGGGGCGAGAAACCGAGAGCCGGTGCCCGATGGTGGGCGCGTGCCGCCATGGGCCTGGCGCTCACGGCGGCGATTGTCGTCATCGCCGACCGTCTGCTGCCGCCCGATCTCACCCGCTATGCCGACCGCACCCAAGTCGTCGCCGACCGCGACGGCGACGTGCTGCGCGCCTTCGTCACCGAGGACGGTATGTGGCGGCTCAAGACATCGGTCAACGATGTCGACCCGCTCTACCTCGCCATGCTGGTCGCCTATGAGGACAGCCGCTTCGACTGGCACTGGGGTGTCGACCCACTGGCGCTTGCCCGCGCCACCGGCCAGTGGATCGCCAACGGCCGTGTCGTCTCCGGCGGCTCGACGCTGACCATGCAGGTCGCGCGGTTGCTTGAGCCGCGCGCGCGTACGCTGGACGCCAAGCTGATCGAGATCGCACGCGCCTATCAACTGGAAGCGCGCTTAAGCAAGGAACACATCCTCGGCCTTTATCTGACGCTGGCGCCGTTCGGCGGCAATCTGGAAGGCGTGCGCGCGGCAAGCCTCGCCTATTTCGGCAAGGAGCCGCGCCATCTCTCGCCGGCTGAAGCGGCGTTGCTGGTTGCTCTGCCCCAATCGCCGACGGCGCTGCGTCTGGACCGCAATCCCGAGGCCGCCCAGGCCGCGCGCGATCGCGTGCTGGACCGGGTCGCCGCCGCCGGCGTCATTACCGCCGACGAGGCCGCACGCGCGAAACACAGTGACGTACCGGACCTGCGTCAGGATCTGCCCTTCCTGGCACCGCATCTGGCCGAGCGTCTGCACGCGCTGGATCCCGACAGCGAGGAGATCGTCACCACCTTGGACGCCGATCTGCAACGCGCTGCCGAACGTGTCATTGGTCTGGCCCCGCCAGTCGCCGATCCCGCCGCGAGCGCCGCCGCCCTGATCGTCGACAACCGGTCGGGCTGTGTCGTCGCCCATGTCGGCGCCTTCGACTATTTCGCCGCCGACCGTCAGGGCATGGTCGACATGACCCAGGCGATCCGGTCGCCGGGCTCCGCGCTCAAACCCTTCATCTATGCGCTCGCCTTCGAGCGCCGGCTGATTCATCCCGAGACCATCATCGATGACCGGCCGCGGCGTTTCGGTGGCTACGCGCCGACCAATTTCGACGGCGGTTTCAACGGCGACGTCTCGATCCGCGTCGCGCTACAGCTGTCATTGAACGTCCCGGCGGTCGCCGTGCTGGAACGCTTGGGTCCCGTGCGGTTCCAAGCGGCGCTTCAGCAGAGCGGCGTCGCATTGCATCTGCCGGGCGACGCGCCGGCCGCCTCGCTGCCGCTGGCGCTGGGCGGTGTCGGTATCTCCTTGGAAGACATGACGGCACTCTACGTGGGCCTCGCGCGCGGCGGCTCCGTCGCGCCGCTCTGCGTGACGCAGACCGACACTCCCGCCGAGCCGCATCGGTTGGTGCGCCCATTCGCCGCCTGGTATGTCGCTGACATCCTGGGCGGCGCGGCGCGCCCTCTCGGCTTCCGCAATGAGGGTACCGCTTTGCCGTTCAAGACCGGCACGTCCTATGGCTACCGCGACGCCTGGGCGGTCGGCTTTTCCAACGACTACACCATCGCCGTGTGGGTCGGCAGGCCCGACGGCGGTTCGTGCACCGGCTGCATCGGCATCGATGTCGCGGCACCCCTGATGCGCCGCCTGTTCGACCTCTTACCGCCAGATGCCATGAACGGCCTGCCACCGGCGCCGGCCGGCGCCGTCATCGCGAGCAATGCCGAACTGCCCACCCTGCTGCGCCGCTTCGACCGCAACTTGGACCCGGCACCTCTCCCCGACCTCGACATCGCGTTTCCGCCCGACGGCGTGCGCGTGCGCTTGGCGGCCTATGACGACGGTACCGATCCGCTGCCGCTGCGCGCCGAAGGCGGCGTCCTCCCCTTGACCTGGCTGGTCAACGGCACACCGGTTCCCGCCTATGGCCGCCTGTCGCTCGCCGAGTGGCTGCCCGACGGCGCGGGCTTTGCCGATATCAGGGTCGTCGACAGCCACGGTCAGTCGGCTGCCGCACGGGTCTTTATCGAGCTGCATGACGCAGGCACACCGCTCGAGGACACGGACTCCTAGAAACTAACCATGTGGGCGGCTGGCCCTACGTTAGACGCGCCATTTGATCGACAAGGCCGTATGATCGGTGGCTCGATCAGGCGATGGAAGGGGTTGGCAGCTTGAATCGGTTGGGGGCAAGGTTTGATCCCAGAGGGTCGGCCGAACGTCGTGCTGTCGGCATTCTTCGTCTGATCGCAGCGGCCGCCATGACCACGATGCTCGCGACAGGCTGTACTGCGGTCGGTGAGCCTGTGGCCGACGCGCCAGCACACCATCGAGAGCACGGTTTTGCCAATCCGTCGGGAGCATCCGGCACCGATCCGTTGGAATTCCTGATCGACCGGATCCGGCTCGGTCTTGGGGGTCAATCGGCATCGGCAGCATCGGCGTCTGCGCTGTCGCCGGACGAAGCGGAGGCGCGCTGGGCGGCGACGGGCGACGCGGACGCGGTGCAGTGGCTTGGTCATGCCACTGTGCGGCTTCGAGTCGGCGGTATCGTGCTGCTGTCGGATCCGGTGTTCGCCGAACGATTGACACCGCTGCCACCGTTCGGGCCGCGACGCTCGAGCACGCCGCCAATACCTGCGTCAAACCTGGGTGCGGTCGATGCCATCCTGATCAGCCACAACCACTATGACCACTTCGAGCCCGACAGCATTCGCACCATCGCCGCACAGGGCGACGTAGATTGTCTGCTGCCACTGCGGGTTGGCGACGGGCACAGTCTCGGCTGCGACGTCGTCGAGCTGGACTGGGGCGAGGTCACGGAACTCGGGTCGCTACGGGTGACGTTCCTGCCAGACGAGCATGAGTCCGGACGCGGCCTCTTCGACCGCAACCAAACGCTCTGGGGCGCCTGGCTGGTCGAAGATGGGCAGAGGCGCGTCTACATCGCAGGCGACGGCGGTTATGGCACACATTATGCCGATCTTGGTGCTGATGACTGTGGTGTCGATCTCGCGGTGATCCCGGTTGGCGGTTACGAGCCCGCCGACTTCAATGGCGAGATCCACATGAACCCCGAGGAGGCAGTCCGTGCGGTTGTCGACCTTTGTGCGGAGCGCGCGCTGATCGTGCACTGGGGCACCTATCCGTTGGGCATGGAGAACAGCGCCGACATGCTGCGCCGGCTGAACGAAGCCGCAAGCGCTGCTGGACTGGCCGACAACACGCTTCTCATCCTGGAGATCGGCGACACCGTACGGTTTTGACCGGATGCACTTTGTGGTTCCCAGCGACCACGCTTTCTGAAAGCATTTCCACCAGGTGTCGTTGGAAGAGAGTCATGAATCGCGTCGCTCAAACGCCCAGTGGTTCAACCCTGAATGCCGGCCGCTTCGACCCCGATAGCGCGGAGGCTTCATCGACCCTGCCGGCCGCATGGTACTACGATCCGGACATTTATCAGCGCGAGCACGAGGCGATCTTCTATCGTACCTGGTGGTACCAATGCCATATGTCTGATGTCGCGAAGCCCGGCGACTATCACTGCGGCGCCGTGGCCGATCAGAAGGTCTTCATCATCCGAGGGCGCGATAACTACCTGCGCGCTTTTTACAACGTCTGCAGTCACCGCGCCCATCCGCTCCTGGAGGACCACGGCAACAAGGTGTTGATCACCTGTCCCTATCATCAGTGGTGCTACAACAGCGATGGCACGTTCCGTATGGCGGGCGGCCGCGAGACGCTGGAAGGCTGGGTGCCTGACAATGCTGACCTGAAGCCAGTGCGCCTTGAAAACTACGGCGGTTTCCTGTTCGTCAATCTGGACCCGGACGCCACGCCGCTTGTCGAACAGGCGTCGCAGCTCATGAAGGATTTCTACACATGCTGCCCGCGCCTGGACGAGCTGGTGCATGTCGAGCGGCGCGAACGCGAGGTCGCAGCCAACTGGAAGACGCTCGTCGACAACAACCACGAATGCTACCACTGCGACGCCAACCACAAGTCGCTGATGGAACTGGTCGACTACGACAACAAGGCCGTCTGGTCCGATGACGGCATCACGTTCTCCCACACGGTCGAACGCAAGAAACTGGACAATGGTGCCTATGCGCTGGACAAAAACGCAATCGAACAGGATTCGCTCTTCAGCTACATCTGGCCGAGCCTGATACCGCTGTTCTTCCCGGGTACGCCAAGCGCCGTGATGTTCCAGATCCTGCCGACCGGACCCGAGACCGCAACCGTGCGCCACGACTTCTATTTCCTGAGCCGCGAACCGAGCAAGCAGGAACAGGCGTTCATGGATTGGATAACGAATGTCTTGGTGCCCGAAGATGTGACCTTGTGCGAACACGTCCAGCAGGGTCTGCATTCACGGGGCTATACCCAGGGCAAGTTTGTCGTCGACCGCGACAACGTCGCGTTCTCCGAACACCACGTGCACTTCTTCCAGCGGTTCGTCTACGAGGCGCTGACCCGGTGACGGTCGGATACCGCCCGTCTACGTGGACAGGCCCCGCCGCAGATCGTCGGGTCTGAGCACGGGCACGATATCGATGGCGGCATCGACCGCCGCGAAGAACGGCTCGTTGATCTCAGGCAAACGCGCCGGATCATCCGCCTCGAAGAAGACCATGCCGGCGCGCTGGCCGTCTTTCACCATGAAGTAAGCGGCCTCGGCGTTTGTCTGCTCGAGCAGCTTGTCGATCGCGGCGCCCAAGGTGCCGTCCTTGGCGGTTTCGTTGCCCTTTTCGACGGGTATGGTGAATGAGAGCATCAAACGCATGGTTTCCTCCTGGAGACGAATACTGGATTGCGATCTGGTGTCAGCGCGCCGCGGCGGTTTCCGACGACGCCGTGGTGTCGCCTGTGGCGACCCGCCCATCTGCAATGGGATTCGTGAACGCCAGGACGTCATCATCGATCGGCGCATCGCGGATCAGCTTCTTGTCTTCGGCGAAGTCCTGCGTGTGCCGCCAGGGGTCCCAATCGCCTTGTTTCGGGAAGAGGTGCATCAATCGCTGCATGTAGCCGGCGGAAAAGTCATCAATCCACGGCAGCGCTTTCATCGTCTTGTCCTGCTCGCGCAGACGCGGCGTTACCTGGCGCATGCCCAGCTTATCCATGCGGTTGATCAGCCGGCACACGAACTCGGCCGTCAGATCGGAGCGCAGGGTCCACGACGCGTTGATGTAGCCGAACGTCTGCACCATGTTCGGCATGTCCGAATACATCATGCCCTTGTAGGAATAGGTCTGCGGAAAATCGACGGGCTCGCCGTCGACATCAAAGGCGACACCGCTTGCGACGATCAGCTTCAAGCCGGTCGCCGTGACGATGATGTCGGCGTCCAACTCCTTGCCGGACTTAAGCACTAATCCGGTCTTCGTCACGCTCTCGATCTCGTCGGTTTCGACGGAAGCCGTGCCGGCGTTGATGGCATTGTAGAGGTCGTCATCGGGGATCAAGCACAGACGCTGATCCCACGGGTTGTAGCGCGGCGTAAAGTGCGTTTTGACGTCATAGTCCGGGCCCAGGGCCTCGCGCACCATATAGAGCAGCTCGAACTTCACCTTTTCCGGTTCCGTGCGCGTGCGGCGGTAGAACCCGACATCGTTGCGCACGTTCTTCCAGCGCGTCACCTTGTAGGCCATGTCTTCCGGCAGGAAACGCCTGAGCCGATTGGCGTCGGCGTCAACGGCGGGCATCGACACGACATAGGTCGGCGAGCGCTGCACCATGGTGACCTCGGCACCGTTCTCGGCCATCGCTGGCACCAGCGTCATCGCGGTCGCGCCACTGCCGATGACAACGACCTTCTTGCCGGCATAGTCCAGATCCTCCGGCCAGAACTGCGGATGGACGACCGTGCCTTCAAAGCGCTCCAAGCCGGCGATGGCGGGATCATGCGGTTCGTCATAGTTGTAGTAACCGCCGCACATCAAAAGCATGGTGCACGTGAACGCAACACGCTCCTCACCACACTGAGCATCGACCGTCCACTGCGCATCATCCGTCGACCAGTGGGCCGCGACGACCTTGTGGCCATAGCGGATGTGGTCGACGACGCCGCGTTCTTCGGCGGCTTCACGCACATAGCTCAGAATCGACGGGCCGTCGGCGATCGCCTCGGCCGCGCGCCAGGGCTTGAAGTTGTAGCCCAGCGTGTGCATGTCGCTGTCCGACCGGACGCCGGGGTAACGGAAGAGATCCCAAGTTCCGCCGAGGGCGTTGCGGCCTTCCAGCAGGACAAACGTCTTGCCCGGGCACTTGTCCTGGAGGTGGCACGCGCTGCCGATGCCGGAAAGGCCCGCACCGACGATCACAACGTCAAAATGGCTCACGACAGCCTCCGGGGCGCCAAGAAATCGTCCCGATTATTCCCTTCTTTGGCCGCCATCGCCACCCATAGTCAGTCTGCACGACACCGGCCACGGGGGGCGGTGTAATCCGGGGGAAGCCTGATGGTTCGGTCCAATGGACGGCTTAACGTCCGCAATACCTTTCCGCTTCTGATTGCCGCAACGTTCGCCGCGCCGCTGCTCGGCTGTGAAAACGAACCCGCCGCCACAAGCCAGAACGACAAGGTCGTCTTTGAGTCAGAGCTGTTTATCGATGGCCTGACGGCACAGCCGACACCGGTCATGACGCCGTTGGGCGACGCCTATGAAGATGTCGAGCCGAACCCCGTGGTCGCGGTGGTCGAGGAGCCGGTGTCGACCTTTTCCATTGATGTCGACACGGTGGCTTACGCCAATGTCCGGCGCTTCCTGAACGAGGGCGCTCTGCCGCCGCGCGATGCGGTCCGCGTCGAGGAAATGATCAACTATTTCGACTACGCCTATGACCCGCCGCTGGACGCAAGCGAACCGTTCTCGGCGACGACCACGGTCGTACCGACGCCATGGAACGATGACACCCAGCTCGTTCATATCGCGATCAAGGGCTACGACATCGTCGATACGGAGAGACGTCCACGCGCCAACCTCGTCTTCCTGGTCGACGTTTCCGGTTCCATGCAGGGCCCGGACCGGCTGCCGCTTCTGGTGCAGAGCCTGCGCCTTTTGGTCAACGCGCTTCAGCCCGACGATAGCGTCGCGATCGTCACCTATGCCGGCAGCGTCGGCGTCGCTTTGGAGCCGACGCCAATCGCCGACAAGGAGAAAATCCTGGCCGCTTTGGATTTGCTGGGCGCGGGCGGTTCAACGGCCGGCGCCGCCGGCATCGCGCTCGCCTACGACACCGCGCGCGCCGGTTTCATCGACGACGGCGTCAACCGCGTCATTCTGGCCACCGATGGCGACTTCAACGTCGGCATCAGCGACACGGACCAGCTGCAGGATTTGATCGAGCGCGAGCGCAAGAGCGGCGTCTATCTCTCGGTCCTCGGCTTCGGACGGGGCAATCTGAACGACCAGATGATGCAGCGCATCGCGCAACACGGAAACGGCAATGCTGCCTATATCGACTCGCTTATGGAGGCGAAGAAGGCGCTGGTCGATGAGCTCGACGGCACGCTCTTTCCGATCGCCAACGACGTCAAAATCCAGGTCGAATTCAACCCCGCCCAGGTGGCCG
Source organism: Pseudomonadota bacterium (assembly GCA_039028155.1). NCBI lineage: Bacteria > Pseudomonadati > Pseudomonadota > Pseudomonadota bacterium. The sequence continues at coordinate 23,868 of JBCCIS010000051.1, read as the reverse complement.
AGTACCGGCTGCTGGGTTACGAAACCCGCCTCTTGGACCGCGAAGACTTCAACAACGACAAGGTCGACGCGGGCGAAATCGGCAACGGCCATGCGGTAACCGCGATTTACGAGATCGTTCCGACGGCCTCGCCGTTCCGCTGGGTCGACCCCCTGCGATACAGCGCTGACGCAGCTGTCGAGGATGACGGCGGGTTCGGCAGCGAACTCGCTTACCTGAAAATCCGGTACAAGCTGCCGGGCGAGACCACGAGCACGCTCATGCAGCAGCCCATCCTGGCGCCGGACAATGACATCAGGCTCACCGAGGCCAGCGAAGACGTGCGGTTTGCCGTCGCGGTCGCCGCCTATGGCGAGTTGCTGCGCGACAACGTTCACCTGGGAACGTGGGAGATGGGCGATGTCATCGACCTCGCCAGCAACGCCCTGGGCGACGATCCCTTCGGCTACCGCCGCGAGTTCGTCCGCCTCGCCGATCTGGCCGGAAGCCTGCGCGCGACCCAATGAGAGGCTTGGACGCCGGTCGCTGTCTGTGTCAAACACGGGCACATGACACTGATCGGGGAGGTCGATATGGCCACGGAAAAGGTCGCCGTTGTTACCGCGGGCGGCAGCGGTATGGGCGCCGGCGCGGCCCGCAAGTTGGCGGAGGATGGTTTCCGCGTCGCCATCCTGTCTTCGTCCGGCAAGGGCGAGGCGCTGGCGAAGGAGCTTGGCGGCATCGGCGTCACCGGCTCGAATCAGTCGAACGATGACGTGAAGCGTCTGGTCGACGGGACCATGGACGCCTGGGGCCGTATCGACGTCCTGGTCAACAGCGCCGGTCACGGGCCGCGCGGTCCAGTCGTCGACCTCTCCGATGAAGACTGGCACCAGGGCATGGAAGTCTACTTCCTGAGCGCCGTGCGCCCGACTCGTCTGGTCACGCCGGTCATGCAGCAGCAGAAGGGCGGCGTCATCATCAACATCTCGACCTTCGCGGCGTTTGAGCCGGACCCGGTGTTCCCGACCTCCGGCGTCTTCCGCGCCGGCCTCGCCGCCTACACCAAGCTCTATTCGGACAAGTACGCCGCCGACAACATCCGCATGAACAACGTCTTGCCCGGCTTCATCGACAGCCTGCCGGAAAAGGAGGAGTTCCGCGCCCGCATCCCCATGGCACGTTACGGCAAGACCCAGGAGATCGCCGACGTCGTCGGCTTTCTGGCTTCCGACGGCGCAGGCTACATCACCGGCCAAAACATCCGCGTCGACGGCGGCATCACGCGCTCGGTCTAGCGCTGCGGCTTCAGATTGCCGCCGCCCAGACCACGTCCAATAGAGACTGTGTTTGAATGCTGGCGTTCGCGTAGGCAGACCGCGCCTCGGTGTCGTCTGAACCCGCAAGATTGACGAAGTCCTCGATCATGAGGACGTGTTGCGACGCCTTGGAGGGCGTTTCGGTGAAGACGAAGTCCTGCGGCGTCATCGACCGGGTTCGGATCGTGTAGCCGGTCGGCACGTCGGCGGCCTGGCTGCCGATGCTGTTGGTCCAGTTCATGACGAAGTCATCCATCGCCAGAGCGCCCTTCTCGCCCAGCAGGCGGAAGTCCTCCAGCCGCGTGCCGCACTGAAAGCCGGATCCGAACGTCATGGTCTCGCCGCTCTCAAAGCCGAACGCGCCAATGGCCTCGGTCACCGCACCCGTACTGGTGTCGCGTCGCAGAACGACCTCGGCCTCCGACACCGCACCTTCGGGCCGCAGGTATTCGACGATGGCGCGCATGCAGTACCAGCCGAGATCGCCCAACGCGCCGGTCGGTTCCAATGTGGGGTCAAAGCGGATGTCCGATCGGTCGTCCAGGGGGCTGTAAAACACGCATTGCAGACCGAAGCGCTTGCCGATTTGTTCGTCGGCCGCCGCCCGGACGGCATCGCGGCGGGGATGGTGGACAAAGTGGGTGGCGTCCATGAAAACGAGGCCCGCCGCGGCAGCGGCGTCGGCCATGCGTTCGACCGAGGCGGCATCCATGAACGGCTTATCGACCAGCACGTGCTTGCCTGCCGCGGTCGACGCCAGCGCCACGGCCTCCTTGAGCGCGGTCGGAATTCCCACATAGACGGCAGCCACGTCGTCACGCGCCAGCAACGGTTCCAGACCCTCGACCGCTTGAGTTCCCGCCCGGCCCGCGACAAAGGCCTCGGCCCGGCTCAACGACCGGCTCGATACGGCAACCAGACGCGCATTGCCGGCCTGTTGGATCGCATCGGCAACCTCACGGGCAATCATGCCCGTGCCGACGACTCCGAAGCCGAACGATGTCATGGCGCTGTCGCCCGATCTTGCACGCAAGCACCTCCCATCATGTGCAGGAAGACTAGCATGAGAGGAGCGCCGGACACGTGTCAGGCGTCCAACAAGCTCTTGGGGCTGCCCATCTGGTAGTAGCCGAGGAAACCAGAGCGGACCTCGTCTTGCGAGCCGTCATAGATGTCATAGCCAAGCAATTGCTGCGCCTTCGCCGGCAGCGCCCGCAACACGTCGATGTCCAGATTGAGATAGCTGTTCTCCACCGCGCGCAGCCAGCCCAGACAGTAGGAGACGGAAAGCGCGCGCCGCACCGTGCCGTCCGTGTTGGTGCCGCCGGCATGCTGGGTGTCGCCGCGGACGATCGCCATGCTACCGGCCGGCATAACCGCCTGCGCGATCTCGCCTTCGACGGGCGCGCTGTCAGGGGACCAGCGGTGGCTGCCCGGCACCACCAGCGTGGCGCCGTTGGCGGCGGTGAAGTCGGTGGCGGCGATCATATAGTTCATCTGCAGGAGGTCGGCGCCCCGGCGCGCCCAGATCGGCCACGAGCCGTCATCGACATGAAAGTGCTGCGCGGTCTCGCCGCCGCGGATCTCGATCAGCTCGCCGGCGCTCAATAGATAACTTGAACAGCACGGCAGCAGGTAGTGGTCGGTGATCGCCAGCAGACGCGGGTCCAGTATGATGTCGGCGAAGCTCGGCGCATGGGCCGCCAGACCGTGCAGCCGCACCGTGCGCGACCCCAGAAAGCCGTCGATCGCCTGATTGCCGAAGTGGAACTGTTTGTAGGTATCAATGGCGGGCTGGATTTCCGTGTTGAAACGTTCCAGCAGGGACGGGTCCATGAAGTCGCTGACGATGACGACGCCGTCGTCGTCCAGGACCTCGATGATCGTTTCGACCGCGCTGTCGGCGGGCAGTGTTTCGACATCGGCTGACATGATCTCTTCCTGACGTTACCCGAATGCAAAGAAGCGTGCACGCAAACGGCGTCACGGCGCCGCCGGATCAACCGCCAGCCGCCGGGGCCGCGCGCCGGACGTCGGAGAGTCAGAAGAGAACGATACCCAGGACGTGACCTGGATAGATCACAAAGCTTGGTCTGCTAAGCGCCATCGGATGACGGCTCTTCCAGCGCCTGCCTCACCATATGGTGAAAGAAGTGGACGACATGCTCGGCCTCGCCGCCCATGGCCTCGTCGGCGATAAAGCGGCCCTGGTCATAGGCCCGCGACTGCAGGCCGCGCTGGACCGATTCGCACAACAACTGATCCTCGCGGCCCAGAAGGTCGAACAGATAGGCGTTGCGCGCTTCGTCCTCCGGCTCGCCGGCCACGGTCAGGCGATCGTTGACGAAGGACGTCGTCGTCGGGCTGCGCGGCACGATGTGCGTGATGTTCACGCTGACCGAACCCGGCACGATATTGATCGTCGTCGTCGGCCACAGATACCAGAACGCCGCGCGCTGGATCGGATCGTCGGCTTGGAAGTTGTAGGCGCTGTTCTCAGGCTTCGTCTCCGGGCCCAACTGGAAGGCGGAGATGCCTTCGATCGTGTGCTCGTAGCACGCCATGTCGATCATATCGGCGAACGCCGGATGGGCGGGGCCGCAGTGGTAGCATTCGACATAGTTGTCGACGACTACCTTCCAGCCCGCCTGCATCACGTCGTCACCGAACGTGCTGGTGCCGGTGAAGACGAGTTCGTCGTAGTTCGGCACGAACGCGCGGATCGACGCCTCCAGATGGGACGCCTGCTCGGCCAACGGCACCGCGTCGTCGTCCAGGTTGACGAAGACGAGGTTGCAGAACTCCTCGACCCGGACCGGCCGCAAGCCGAAATCCTGCTTGTCGAAGCCCGCCACCATTTCGCAGTTGCGCGCCGCCCGCAGACTGCCGTCCGGCGCATAGGCCCAGGCGTGGTAGGGGCAGGTGATCACCGCCTTGACATTGCCCTTGCCCTGCAGCAGTTCGTGGGCGCGATGCTGGCAGACGTTATAGAAGGCGCGCAGCACGCCGTCGCGGCCGCGGATGACGAATACGCCCTGATCGACAACGGTCGTCGTCATGTAGTCGCCGGCCTTGGCGACCTCGCTCGCCGGGCCGACGTATTGCCAGGTGCGGAAAAAGATCCGCTCCTTCTCCAATTCGAAGACGTCGGGATCGATGTAGTAATCCGCCGGCAGGGTATAGGAACGCGTCGCGTCCTCGCTCAGCGGTTTGGGAAACGCTGCATGCACGACATTCGACGTTGCCATTGTCTCTTCCTAGGCCTTTAAGTTGAACGACCATTCAATAATAATTCGGTCGGACTTCCATTGTCAAACGGCATAGGCGCCATCGCAAGCCGGACGACGGCCCACGGGCGCGTCCTCTACTGCCCGAAACGCTTGCGGGCCTGGATAACCGCGCGTCTTGACCTATCATGGCGGCCAACAACAAAGAGGGAAGACACCGATGCCCAAAGCCATGATCGTCGCGCCGCAACCCGATGCCGTCGAAGCCGGCGCGCGTGTTCTTCGCGAAGGCGGTAACGCGCTCGACGCCGCGCTGGCTTGCGCCTTCGCGCAGACCGTGGTCGATCCCCTGATGTGCGGTCTGGCCGGCTTCGGCAGTCTTCAGGTGCTGATGCCCGCCAGCGGATCCCACGAGGTCATCGACTTTCACGGACGCGTTCCGGCCGCCGCGACGCCCGGCATGTGGCAGGACCTGGTCCTGGGTGAGACGGACGACGGTTTCGGCTTCGTCCTGAAAAACGCGGTGAACGATCTGGGCTACCAGTCGATCACCACGCCCGGCACGCTGAAGGCGTTCGCCGAGGCGCATCAGCGCCACGGCAGTCTCTCCTGGCAGCGAGTTCTGGAACCGGCGATCGCGCTGGCGGCCGACGGCTACATGCTGGCGCCGGAGGTCTATTACTACTGGGTGTCGCGTGATGCGCCGGGCCGCGTCGCCGTGCATGATCGTCTCGCCTTTTCGTCCGCGGGACGCGCACTCTATTGCCAGGACCACGGCCAGCCGAAACCGATCGGCAGCGTGATCCAGAACCCCGATATGGCCACCAGCCTGACGCGCATCGCGGCGGAGGGTTCGGATGTGTTCTACAAGGGCGACATCGCCGCGGCGATCGATGCCGACATGAAGGCCCATGGCGGCCTGTTGTCAGCCGCCGATCTCGCGGCCTATGAGACGGTGACGACCGAGCCGCTCTGGGGCAGTTATCGCGGCCTCGCCTATTCGACCAACCGACCGCCCGGCGGCGGCATCATGGTTGTCGAGATGCTGAACATCCTGGAGAACTTCGACCTCGCCGCCATGGGCCACAACAGCCCCGACTACATCCGCGTGGTCGCCGAGGCGATGAAGATCGCGACCTCCGACAAGGACAACTTCGTCGGCGATCCCCGCTTCGTCGACGTGCCGGTCGACCGGTTGACGGACAAGGACTACGCCGCCGAACACGCCAAGGCGATCGAGCGCGGCGACATCGCCCAGGTCGAACGGCTCGGCCTCGCAGAGTCGGCGGGCACGACCCATATCAGCGTGACCGACGCCGCGGGCAACGCGGTCTCCGTAACCCACTCGCTGGGTATGATGTCCGGCGTCGTCACCGACGGCCTGGGCTTCATGTACAACGGTTGCATGGCCGTGTTTGATCCCCGGCCCGGTCGCGCCGGATCGATCGCGCCGGGCAAGGCGCGCTTCAGCTCGATGTGTCCAACCATGGTGTTCCACAACGGCGAGCCCTGGCTGATCCTCGGCGCGCCCGGCGGCACGCAGATCTCCATGGGCGTGTTGCAGGTCATGCTCAACGTCATCGATTTCGGCATGACAGTGCAAGAGGCGGTTTTGGCGCCGCGATTCACGGCGACCAGCGACACCTTGACTATGACGGCGCGCATTCCGCGCTATGCGTACGAATCGCTTGAAGAGCGCGGCTATCAGATTGCGAGAAGCCCTTACAGTTACGAGATCGCCTCGGTTCACGCGCTGAAGAAGGTCAACGGCAATTGGACGGGCGCCGCCGATATCCCTTATGGCGGCGGCATGGCGTTGGGAGTCTAGAGCGGTGCCTCACGCAGCAGTCAAGAGCCAGTCTCGAAAGATTTTCACCTTGGGTCGCTCGGCCCCGCGTCGCGGCGCCACCAGATAGTAAGCTTGCCGCGGAATGCGTAGCTCGAAAGGCGCGACCAAGGTTCCCTTCGAAAGGTCGTAACCGGCTAGTGAGCGGCGGCCCATAGCGACACCGGCACCATCGGCCGCCGCTTCGATCGCGGCAAAACCCAGATCGAATCTCAGATGCGCCTTGGCGTCCAAGTCCGGTTGCCCGACGGCCGCCAGCCATCGGGCCCAGTCTTCGGGAAATGCGGTGTTGTGGATCAAGACATGACCGGCCAGATCCTCAGGGCAGCTGAGGCGTCCACTATCCGCCAAGAGCTTCGGGCTGCACACCGGAAAGGTCTCCTCTCGCAGCAGGAGGTCGGCCCGCAATCCCGGCCAACGCCCGTCGCCGTATCGGATCGCCAGGTCAATGGACTCGCGCGCAAAGTCGACCGGCAAAGGCGAGGTCAGGATTCTGACGGCGACCTCCGGATGAGCGCTTTGAAAATCCGCCAGACGCGGCACCAGCCACTTTGCGGCGAAAGAGACAAGTGTACTGACCGTCAGTTCGCCGCTGCCGCCCTCGTCAAGCAAGTCCGTCGTTGCCCGGTAAAGAGCCTCAAAAGCACTGCGTACTCCCGGGAGGTAGGTTTGACCCGCTGGGCTCAACTCAACATCGCGACCGTGCCGGAGGAAGAGCTGGAAACCGAGCTGCGCTTCAAGCCGGCCGATCCGATGGCTGATCGCGGTCTGGGTTAAGCGGAGCTCTTCTGCAGCCCTGGTAAAACTCCTATGACGGGCTACGGCTTCGAAAGCTTGCAGGCCATTCAGAGCAGGAAGCCGCGGGTTCATGGGACTTATCCTTTAATGCCAGAATGTCATGTTTAGTGTGACAAGTGATCATTTGTTGAAGCAACTGGTTTCCCTCAAGTTCGAGAGGCGTTGTTTCGATTTCGATCGATCGACAGATGACATTTTTTGATCATCTGCCACAAAAGGAAACAAGCTTGACCCAACACAGGAACACAGCCGAACGGCGCACCCTTTGCCTGCTCGGCAGCCCTCGGCCAAGCGGCAACAGCGAGACGCTCGCCAGACGTTTCTGCCAGCGAGCGGTGGATCACGGCGCGCCAGTCCAGCAGGTCGCCCTGTCGGAGCTGTCCTATGGCGGCTGCCGGAACCTCTTCCGCTGCAAGGGCGACCTGCCTCATTGTGGTCAGAAGGACGATCTTACGCCGGTGCTGGAGAGCATCACCCAGTCGGACGTTCTTGTGTTGGCGAGCCCGGTCTACTTCACCAACCTGACTGGCCAATTGAAGTCGGTGATCGACCGCTTTTTCTCCTTCCTGGTGCCGGATTATCCGAACCAAGCGCGAAAGAGCCGTCTTGGTCCTGGGCGCCGGTTGATTCTTGTGCAAACCCAGGGTGAGGGCGAGGACCGCTACGGTGACCTTCTAGAACGTTACGCGACGGGGTTCCGGCTTCTTGGCTTCGAGCACCAGTTTCTGATCCGCGCCTGGGGCGTGCGCGAGGCTGGAGACGTGGTCGAATATCCTGCCTTCCTTGAGCGCTGCGATGCCGTTGCCCAACAGATTTATGGGCAGGAATGAAGGGACACATTCCCTGATTCCAATCGATCTCGATCGACCGAACCGAACGCCACGAAACCAGAGACGACCGCCTAGGCGCATGCGCTCTGTCCGCCGACGATGCCGACGTGCGGCCTAACGCCCAAGACGTTATGCTTGTGACCGCCTGAATATATGCGGCTATTGGGTCGTGACATGCCCCGAGCGCCGAAGGTATGTCGGCAACAGGCGGAGCGGCGGTATGGCGTTGGGAGTCTAGGTCATGGATGCGAAGACGGCGGTCAGAAAGTCTTTCGAGGAAGGCGACTACCCCTATCCCGAGCCGCTGGGACGCAAGAAGTACGAGAAGAAGAAGGAACCGCTTCAGATCGAGCTGGTCCGCATGCAACGCTGGGTGACGGAGACTGGCCAGCGCCTGGTCGTGGTGTTCGAGGGGCGCGACGCCGCCGGCAAGGGCGGCATGATCAAGGCGATCACCGAACACCTGAACCCGCGTGTCGCCCGCGTCGTCGCCTTGCCCAAACCCAACGAGACCGAACGCGGTCAATGGTACTTTCAACGCTACGTCACGCACATGCCGACCAAGGGCGAAATCGTGTTGTTCGATCGCTCCTGGTACAATCGCGCCGGCGTCGAGCGCGTCATGGATTTCTGTGACGAGTCGCAATACCGCCTGTTCATGAACCAGGCCCCGGCGTTTGAACGCATGCTGCTGGATGACGGCATCGTGCTGATCAAGTACTGGCTTGCGATCAGCCAGCACGAACAGCAGCGCCGCTTCGAGCGCCGCCGCAAGGACCCCCTGAAGCAGTGGAAGATGAGCCCGATCGACATTGCCGCCGTCGAGAAATGGGACGATTACACCAAGGCGCGCGAGGAGATGTTCGCCGCGACCGACACGCCCTTCGCGCCGTGGACGGTGGTTAACGCGGAAGACAAGCACCGCGCCCGGCTCGCGACCATGCGCCATCTGCTGTGCGGCTTGGACTATGAGGGCAAGCAACCCAACGTCATCGGCACGCCGGACGCCAAGATCATCGATCATCCCGACGGCGTGACTTACTAGACGTGACCTGACAGCAGACTTCGGCCGGGATATCGACCCGGGTGCAAGGAGGGGCCATGCAAGAACCTGCTGATACGGACGACAAAGCGATTGAAGTCATTGTCGAGGATTACTTCCTCGGTATGTACGAAGCTGACACCGAGCGCCTTCAACGGATCTTCCACCCCCAATGCTGGTTGTTTGGCGAGAACCCCCGCGGCAGCCACGCCTTCCCGGTAAAGGGCTTCATCGAGCAAATCGGTAGCAGCCCCGCACCTAAGGTTGAGGGCGAGCCCTATGACATGCATCTGGTATCTGTTGATCGTACGGGGCCGGTCGCCGTCGCCAAGGTCAACGTGCGTTACCAGAATAGGCATTTCACCGACTATCTGGTGATGCAGCGAACAGGCGATGAATGGCGCATCGTCAACAAAGCGTTTTTCAGCCCAGACTGAGATCTGCGCGAGCCCCACGTCATCACAGACGTGACACAACGTGGCGGATTCATGGCCGCAAGTGCGCTGCCAACATGGCGACGGCACAAAAATCACACCGGGAAACTTTTTTGCGAAGGGTTTGGGAAGGCCGTGCGTATGAGAAGCACAACCACCACACACCATGACAAGAGAGAAGAAACTTATGGATCGCGTTGTTACCCCCACCCTGGCCGCCACGGCCTTGCTGCTTCTGCTCGCCGGTATCTCGTACGAAGCCCATTCCGCCGGCGACCGCGCGGAAGAGATGTTCAATCGCGCCGACATCGATGCGGACGGCTCGATCACCATGGAAGAATGGCAGGTCACGCGTGACACCATGTTCACGACCATGGACGTCAATGCCGACGGTTACGTGACGATTGAGGAGGCCCAGCAGGTGCGTGCCGAGCGTCACGGCGACAAGATGATCGACAAGTTCGACACCGACAGTGATGGTCTCGTCTCGACAGACGAGTTCATGAGCGGCGAGTTCAAGGGCTTGAAGAAGTTCGAACGGCTCGATGCTGATGGTGACGGTATCGTCACCCAAGCCGAAGCCGACGAAGGCCGTCACGGCGAAAAGCTCATGGACAAGGCCGACCTTAACAGCGACGGCCAAGTGACGATGGACGAGATCATGACCCTGCGCGCCGAGACGTTCACCGAGATCGATACCGACGGTGACGGCTTCATATCCGCCAACGACGTCTCAGAGGCATACGCCGCACGCAAGGCCGAGTCGGACCACCAGGGCCACGGCAAAGGCCATCGCATGTTCGAGCGCGCGGATGCTGACGGCGACGGCCAGATTTCGGCTGAAGAGTTCGCCAACACCAAACCGAACATGTTCGAGTGCCTGGATGCCGACGGTGACGGCGCCATCACGCTTGACGAAGCATCGGATCGCGATCGCCACCGCGATTGCCGTAAAGACGCGGGCTGACCCTCCCCCTCGTCTCCTCGCGGCGGGCGGCGCGCACGACTTCGGTCGTCGCGCCGTTCGTTTTCTTACCCTATGCTCGTGCGCTCACGATCCCCGCTAGGGCAGCGAGCTGAAGCATGGCACCGGACAAAACGCCGCCAACCAGCCTCAACCACGACGGTCATGCGATCTACTATGAGCTCAAGGGATCCGGCGCGCCCGTCACGCTGATCCACGGTGTCGGTACCTGGTCAGATGACTGGCTTGGTGTCATCGACCGGTTCGGCGGGCGTTTCCAAACCATTCGTTACGACCTCAGAAGCCATGGCCGGTCCGGCCAACCGCCCGGCGACTACGCGGCCGGCGATTTCGTCGACGATCTCGTCTGCCTGCTGGACCATGCGGGCATCAACAAGACGCACCTAGCCGGCTTTTCTCTCGGCGGCCTGATCGCCCAGGCGTTCACGCTGGCCCATCCCGACCGGGTCGACCGCCTTGCCCTCCTGTCGACGGTTGCCGGAAGGACACCGGAGGAACGTGATCGCGTGCGGAGTCGTCTCGACTTTATCCGCAACGAGCCGCCGGTCAGCTATTTCGATGCGTCGGCATCACGCTGGTTTACCGATAGCTTCCGCGCCGAACATCCCCAACTGCTGGCAGAAAAGAAGCGGGTGATCGGTCGTATGGATACCGACCGCTACGCCGCCTGTTACCGCGTACTCGCCGAATCCGACTTCGCTGACGATCTCCACCGGATTTCGAATCGCACACTGGTCATGACCGGCGAGTTCGACCAGGGATCGAACCCGCGCATGGCGCGCCTGATGTACGAGCGCCTACCAGATGCCGAGCTCATTATCCTGCCGCGCTTGCGCCATAGCGTCCTGCTGGAAGCGCCGGACATCGTCGGCGGCATCCTGCGTGAGTTCTTTTCGGACTGACCAGCGATCGTAAGCGGGTTCATGCCGTCATGTAGAACCGATGAGCTGTTCTACCAACCACGGCGCGCGCTACGACGACCGCACCAGCAGACGGTCCAGGCGCAGCCGATGACGTTCGTCGGTCAGTCGCCGAACACCGCCCAGTACTGACAGGACGACACCGAAACCGGTCGCACCGCCGATCAGGAACAGGACGAGAAGTTGGTACTTCACCGCCTGGGCCGGTGGCACGCCGGCCAGGATCTGGCCGGTCATCATGCCCGGCAACGAGACGATGCCGGTCGCCGACATCGAATTGATGATCGGCATGAAACCGGCGCGCAGCGCGTCGCGCATGACATTGCCCATGGCTTCGAAACGCGGCTGGCCGAGCGAGATGCGCGCCTCGATCGATGGCCGTTCGCGGACAACCGCCGTGGTCAGCGTGTCCAGTCCCAAGCTGACGCCGGTCAGCGCGTTACCCAGGATCATGCCGAGCAATGGGATGGCGTAACGCGGGTCAAACCACGGGTCGGGTCTGATCTGGGTCCCGAGTGCAAGGATGGTGACACTGAACGTCGCGACCAGAAGCGTCGACACGCCCAAGCCGTAGGACCACCAGCCTTTGAAGCGGTTCTTTTGGCGCGCCATCGCCTCGTACCCGGCGACGGCGACCATGACGAGCGCCATCAACCCGGTCCAGATCGGCGACGCCAGTTCGAAAAGGAACGACAGCACCAGGCCGACCAGAAGAAGCTGGACAGTCATGCGCACGGCGGCGATGAAGATCCGGCGTGCGACGCCCAGCGACAAGAGGATCGACAGCGTCCCGTTGACGACCAGAAGCAGGGCCGCCAGGGCAATATCCCAATACGTAAGCTGGATGTAGCTCATTGGTGTACCGCCTCCATGACGCCCGCTTCCATGTGGTAGAGTTGATCGCCCATGCGCTCGGCGAAGGCGCGGTCGTGGGTGGTGATCAGCAAACCCATGCCGTCGGCGCGCCTGGATTCCAGAAGATCGGCGACCCGGTCACGACTGTCCCCATCCAGCGGGCCCGTCGGCTCGTCGAGCAACAGCACGTCGGGCTCTTGGATCAGGGCGCGGATAAGCGCCAGGCGCTGGCGCTGGCCAGTCGACAGACGCGCGATCTGGCCCTCGAACACGGCCTCGGTCAGGCCCAGTGGGTCGAGCAGGTCGCGGCCGCGTTGCGGCGACGCCATGTGTTCAACCGGCGACTCCGCCCACCAGCCGGGCTCCGCCGCGACATAGCTGACCTTGGAGCGCCAGGCCGGGCCGGACATGGCCGAACAGGCGACACCGTTCAGCGAGACCACGCCCTCATGGGGGTCGAGATCAGCGATGGCGCGCAGCAGAATCGACTTTCCCGCGCCGGACGGCCCCATCACCACGGCACACGAGCCGGCGGCAAGCGCGAGGCTGACGGGCGAAAGGCCGGGACGGACGACATTCTCGACCGCGAGAAGAGGCAGGCTGTCGATCGTCATATCAGGGCCGGTCGGAGCCCGGCGAAAACCCGACCGGGCGGCGGTACGATGTGTCTTTGGGCATGGCGAAACTTCGCCGTTCGGCGGGCCTGATGCAAGCACACGATCAACCGGCTATAGAGTCGGGGCCAGCGGGGAGGAAACCAGCGCCATGACCGAGATCGCGATGACCTATCTGAACGGACCGGACATCGAGCGGCTCGCCATGACCGACGACGAGATTCTGGACGCCGTCGAATCGGGGCTGCTCGCCCAGGGGCGCGACCAGACCGTTCTGGAGCCGCGCGTTCACCTGGTGCCCGAAAGCTCCGACAAGGGCCACTTCAATGTTCTGCGAGGCTATGTCCAACCGTTGGACGTGGCCGGCGTCAAGATCGTTGGCGATTTCGTCAACAACTATAAGCGCGGCCTGCCCTCTGAGATGGCACTGCTGAATCTGTTCAGCCCCGAGACCGGCATGCCCAAGGCACTGCTGGACGCGACCGCCATCACCGACATGCGCACGGGCGCCATGACCGCGCTGGGCGCCAAGTACCTGGCACGCAAATCGAGCAAGCGGCTCGGCAACATCGGCGCGCGTGGTTCGTCCTATTGGAACGTGCGCCTTTTGGATCACCTGTTCGACTTCGATGAGATCCGCGTTCATTCGCGCCGGCCCGAAAGCCGCGATGCGTTTGGCGAACGGCTGTCACGCGACCTCGGCAAGACCGTCATTGTCACCGACGATTGGGAGAGCTGCCTGAAAGGCGCCGACATCCAGGTCGAGGCCTCGCGCCTGCCCGAACCCCACCCGCACTTCAAGACCGACTGGGTGCCCAGGGGCGGCTTTGTCGTGCCCTATGGCACCATGAGCGCGGTCGAGTTCTCGCTGACCGACATCATGGACAAAGTCGTCGTCGACGATTGGGTGCAGTGCCAGCCGGGGCGGCCATACGGGTCGCTGCGCCGCCATGTCGACGAAGGCAAGGTGACGCAGGAGAACCTGCACGCCGAAATGTGTCAGATCGTCGCCGGCGACCGGCCGGGCCGCGAGAGCGATGACGAGACGATTCTGTTCTGGCACCGGGGCTTAAGTCTGTCCGATATCGCGCTGGGCCAGGCCATGGTCGACAAGGCCGCTAAGCTCGGCATCGGTACCAGCCTGCCCTATCGCTGAACCAAGGAGCGCCACGATGGATATCACCTTAAGCGCGGCCGACCGCGCGCTTCAGGCCAAGGCCAAGGACTTCGCCGAGACCTGGCTATTTCCCTACGAGGAATTGGCCGAGGACGACGCCGGTGTGCCGCCTGACACCATGCAGATGATTCTCAAGGCCTCGGTCGACTTCGGGCTTTCGGGCATGAACCACAGCGTCGAGGACGGCGGGCGTGGTTACAACGTCGTCCAGCAATGCCTGATCTACGAGGAACTCGGCAAGGCGACCGGCGGATTGGCGTTGATCCACTCGATCGTGCCGCCCTACTCCCTGAAATTCGCGACGCCGGAGCAGAAGGAGAAGTACCTCAAGCCCACCATCAACGGCGAAAAGTCCGTCGCCTTCATGGTATCGGAAAAGGACGCGGGCTCCGACGCGCGCGCTATCACGTCGACCGCCGTCCAGGACGGCAACCACTACGTCATCAACGGCGAGAAGTGGTTCGCCAGCCACGCCAACTATGCGGACTATTCGCTGCTGCACAGCAACGTCGACGGCGACCCGGAAAAGGCGACACTCTTCATCGTCGACAAGGGCACACCCGGCATGTCGGTCAAGCACCTTTCCAAACACATGCTGAACCGTTCAGGGCGCACGCCGCAGATCCTCCTTGAAGACATGAGGATCGACGCAGGCCAGATCCTGGGCGAGATCGGGCAGGGTTTCGAGCTGACTAAAGACTGGTTCATCGAGCAGCGCATGTTCATCGCCGCGCGCTGTGTCGGTTCCGCCATCCGCGCCGCCGAGACTGCCGAGGCCTACGCCCGCGAGCGAGAGGCGTTCGGCCAGAAGGTCGGTGACTTCCAGGCGATCGCCTTCAAGATCGCCGACATGGCGGTCGACATCATGACGGCGAAGACCCTGCTCTACCGCTGCGCCGCCGAGATCGATTCGGGCATCGAACGCAAGCTCGCCCACGCCCGCGCCTCGGCCGTCAAGCTGGTGTGTACGGAAATGGCGGGCCGGGTCTGCGACGAAGCGCTGCAGATCATGGGCGGGCGCGGCTATCTCGTGGAGTACCCGACCGAGCGCCTCTACCGCAGCGTCCGCCTGGAACGCATCGTCGAAGGTACGTCGGAAATCCAGCGCGTCGTCATTGCCGGGCAGATCAAGAAACGAGGCTTGGGTCTCTACACGAGACTTTAGCGGTTGGCGCGCCGCCCCCTCACCCAGCTCCGGCTAGGACGCTGACGCGCCCAAGCCTCGACATCCCTCTCCCTCGCCGGGGAGAGGGGAACACGACGCTCCCTCTCCCCTTGAGGGAGAGGGCCGAAGTGAGGGGTCCGCGCACGGCAGCGCGCAAAAGACTCACTCCAGCATCGGCAGCTTCAGGTGGTGTTCGGCGGCGCACTCGATGGCGATCTCGTAACCGGCATCGGCGTGGCGCATGACGCCGCTGGCGGGATCGTTCCAGAGCACGCGCGCGATGCGCCGGTCGGCGTCCTCACTGCCGTCGCAGCAGATCACCATGCCGGCGTGTTGCGAGAAGCCAATGCCGACGCCGCCGCCGTGATGGATCGACACCCAGGTCGCGCCCGACGCAGTGTTCAACAGCGCGTTCAAGAGCGGCCAGTCAGCGATCGCATCCGAACCGTCCTTCATGGATTCGGTCTCGCGGTTGGGGCTGGCAACCGAGCCAGAGTCCAGATGGTCGCGGCCGATGACGATCGGCGCCTTCAACTCTCCGGTACGCACCATCTCGTTGAACGCAAGACCCAGTTTATCGCGCTGGCCCAGCCCGACCCAGCAGATGCGCGACGGCAGTCCTTGGAAGTGGATGCGCTCTCTCGCCATGTCGAGCCAGGTGTGCAGGTGTTTATCGTCGGGGATCAGCTCCTTCACCTTGGCGTCGGTGGCGTAGATGTCTTCGGGGTCGCCGGAGAGCGCGGCCCATCGGAACGGGCCGACGCCGCGGCAGAACAACGGCCGGATATAGGCCGGCACGAAACCCGGGAAGTCGAAGGCGTGCTCGACGCCCATCTCCTGCGCCATCTGGCGGATGTTGTTGCCGTAATCCAACGTCGGCACGCCGGCGTTCCAGAAGTCGAGCATGGCCTGGACCTGCACCGCCATCGATTCCTTTGCCGCCTTCACCGTACCGTCCGGATCGCTCTCGCGCCGCTCGTCCCACTCGGCGAGCGACCAGCCGGCCGGCAGATAGCCGTTCAGCGGATCGTGGGCGCTCGTCTGGTCGGTGACGACATCGGGATGGGCGCCGCGTTTGACCAGCTCCGGGAAGATCTCCGCCGCGTTGCCGAGCAGGCCGATCGAGACGGCTTGCTTCTTCGACGTCGCCTCCTCGATCATCGCGAGCGCGTCATCCAGATTGTCCGTGCTTTTGTCGAGGTAACCGGTCTTCAGCCGCATCTCGATGCGCGATGGCTGGCACTCGACGGCCAGCATCGAGGCCCCGGCCATGGTCGCGGCCAAGGGCTGCGCGCCGCCCATGCCGCCCAAGCCGCCGGTCAGAATCCAGCGGCCGGAGAGATCGCCGGCGTAATGCTGGCGCCCGACCTCGACAAAGGTCTCATAGGTGCCCTGGACGATGCCCTGGCTGCCGATATAGATCCACGACCCCGCGGTCATCTGGCCGTACATCATGAGGCCGGCGCGGTCGAGTTCGTGGAAATGGTCCCAGTCCGACCAGTGCGCGACCATGTTGGAGTTGGCGATCAGGACGCGAGGCGCATCCTTGTGGGTGCGAAAGACACCGACCGGCTTGCCGGACTGGACCAGCAGCGTCTCGTCCTCGTCGAGCTCGCGCAAGGTGGCGACGATGCGGTCGAAACAGGCCCAGTTGCGCGCGGCGCGCCCGATGCCGCCATAGACGACCAGCTCCTCTGGTTTCTCGGCGACCTCGGCATCCAGGTTGTTCATCAGCATGCGCAGGGGTGCTTCGGTCAGCCAGCTCTTGGCGCTGATGTCCGGGCCGCGCGGCGCGGCGATCGTACGCGTGTTGTCGCGGCGGTTCTGGCTAGCTGTCATGGCCTGGCTCCCCGGTGTCCGACAGGTGTCGAACGACCTCTATAGGGGAGCCGGAGGGCCGGTCAACCGGGCATTGAGAATCCCTCGGGCTTTCTACTCGGCCGCCACCGGCTCGCGCGCGTTACTGCCTTCGAACGCCGGCATGACTTCGTTGACGAACAGGCGCAGCGATTTTTGCTGCTCTTCCATCGGCAGACCATAGCTGGCGCAGTAAAGGAAGTTGTCGACGCCGAGGGCCTCATAGGCCTTGAGCTTTGCAATGACCTCGTCGGGCGTGCCGAACATCAGGTTCTCGCGCAGCATCTGGGCATCATATTCCGCGCGGTTGTCCAGGCTCGCCAGATCGATGACCTCCGGGAAACCGTTGGTCACCTCGCCCAGTTCTTTGAACAGGTTTTCGAACTGCGCGCTTTGGTGGCGCACCGCATTGACGTAGTGCTCCCAGTCATTGGAGTCCTCATAAACTGCCGCATAACGCATTGTCAGGAAGGTCGGGCGTTTGACGTCCGGCGCCTTGGCCAGCGCGTCTTCGAAGCGGCCCATATAGGTCTCGACCTCGCTGAACGGGCGCGACAGGGCCCAGGTCATGATGTTGCAGCCGTTGGCCAACGCCCAGTCGAAGGTGCCGGGATCACGCGCGGCGACCCAGATCGGCGGGTGCGGATCCTGCAGCGGCTTGGGGCACGACGTGGTCGGTGGGAATGTCCAGAACTCGCCGTCATGCTCATAGTCGCCGGCCCACAGCTGTTTGAGCACCGGCAGCATCTCCTGCATATAGGCGACACCGACTTGCTGTTTCAGGCCGCCTGCCATGCGGTTGAACTCGCGCTGATAGGCGCCGCGGCCGATGCCGAACTCCAGGCGGCCGCCGCTCAACAGATCGAACATGGCGGCCTCGCCGGCGAGCTTGACCGGATGCCAATAGGGCGCCTGCACGATAGCCGTGCCCAGGTGGATGTTGTCGGTGTGCGCCGCCCACCAGGTCAACAGCGGGAACGGAGCCGGCGCGATCGTCATTTCGATCGCATGATGCTCGGCCGCCCAGGCGATCTCGAAGCCGCCCTGGTCCGCCATCTGCACCATCTCCAGCGTGTGGCGCGCGACATCCTTCATGTCGATCGCGGGATCCATGCGTTCCATGTTGATGGCAAGACTGAACTTCATGGCGACACTCCCTGGTGCAGCGGCATCGGTTGACGGCACGCAGTAGACGGGCCACGTGTCAGACCGTAAACGGCAAAAAGGATGGGCGTTACGTAACGAAAACTTCACGCGTTACGCGCCGTCGCGGTGCGCCGATTAGCCCGCCATTAAGGCGCCGGGCGACAGGTGGCTCAGGGCAAATGCAGGATCGCCTCGGCCATGGCGATGATGTCGGGGTAGTAACTGGCGTCGTAACCTTCCTCGTCCTCCAGAACGCTGAAGAATACGACGACCGTTCGGCTGTCGGGATCGACCAGCAGGTACTGGCCGCCATAACCGCCATGGCTGACCCAGCGCCCGTTGGTCATCAGCTGGTTGTGATAGGTGAGATCCTCGCGGTCATCATAGCGCGGCTGGCCCTGCTCGCTGCGCGTGCGCTCCAGGAAGGCCGGGCTGCCAACCATCTTGCCGTCGACGCCACGGCCGCCCCGCGCGATCAGCCCGCCATAGCGTGCGAGATCACGCGCGGTCAGCGAAACACCCCCCGCGATAACCGGGACGCCGTCGCAATCGGTCGACATGTGCCAGGTTCCTTCGATGCCGGCCGCTTCGACGATATCGATCATGTGGTCGCGCAGGCTCTTGCCGCTCACGCGCTCTGCGATCCAGCCGGCGATGTCCGTGTTCGGCGACTTGTACTGGGCCATGCCGGTCCGGTTGGTGACGTCGTCGCTGACCAGTTGGGCGGCGAAAGCGCGGCAGCTGAAAGGCGGCTCGCCGGCGGGCTGCAGGCGCCAGCCCATGGCAATCTCCTCACGCCCATAGCCGACCGTCGCGCCCGGCGTCGCGTCAAAGTGCCAGGGGTCGGCGTAGTCCTCGTTGAAGTTGTTGATGACGTTCATATCGAGGACCTGCTGCACGGTCGCCTCGGCATAACCACTGGCGACCTCCGGCAGGTACGTCGAGACCTTGGCGTCGAGGTCGATCAATCCGTCTTCGACCAAGCGCCCGCACACCAGGTGCATGGTCGTCTTGCTGATCGACTGGATGCTGTGCGGCTGGTCCGGACCGAAATCCGCAGCGTACGTTTCGAACAACACGGTCTGATCGCGCACCACCGCCATGCCGGAGAACATGGTCGAGCCGGTCAGCTGGCGCACCGGCGGCAGATCGCCGATGCGCCGGTCGATCACCTTGGTCAGCGGCAGAACGTTGGTGGCGCGCAGGCTCAGGCCGTAACGGGACAGCCGGTGGAGGTTGTGAAACCCCCACCGGCGTTTGTCCGGCCGGTTCCAGTTCGCTTGGTTGCCCGCCTCGACGTCGAGGTCGGGGTTGCGCACCGTCACCAGCCCATGGTCGTCCGACGCCACGGGCGGAGACTAAAGGCCCGCGCGGACGTCCTGGTACAGCGTCTCGTACTTCACCTCGAACTCGGGATCCATCGCCGGGAAAAAGATCGTGTTTTCGATCAACGTCGCGGGGTCCGAGAAACCCAACTGGTCCAGCCGCTCCTGGGGCAGCAGCTCGTACGCCGCCAAGTTGGCGCTGCCGTAGCCGTAGTTGTCAATCAGCCAGGCACCGGATTCAGGCGCGATCCACGCGTCGATATAGGTGTAGACGGCGTCAAGATCGGTCGCGTCCTTGTGGATGATGAAGCCGGAACCCCAGGCGAAGACGCCTTCCTTGGGCACCATGTAACCGACCGGCACGCCCTCGTCCTGCAGCGTCACGAACGACTGGTTCCAGGCGTACGCCGCGACAACCTCGCCATTGGCGATTGCCTGCTCCATTTCGGTCACGTCCGACCAGTAGAAGCGTGTGAGATCGCGCTGTTTCGACATCAATGTCTGTACTTCGGCGAGCTGATCGTCCGATAGCGTCCAGATGTTGTCGTAACCCAGCATCAGCGCGGCCACGGCGACCGTTGCGTTCGACGTGTCGTACCACGAAAGCCGGTTGGCATAGGCGTCGTCATATAGGATCGCCCAGGAGTTCTCGTTGATGTACTTCTGATCGATCATGTCGGTGCGATAGAGCAGCGACGAGTTACCGAACTCCGCCGGCACGAAATAGCGGGTATCGTTGATGATGGCGCCTGAGATATCCTGGATGCCCGGCGCGATCGTGCCCCAGTTGCTGAGGCGGCTGGTGTCGATCGGCTGGATCAACTCGGCGTCGACATAACGCTGGATCATGTAGTTGCCGGGATGAATGAAGTCCGGCGCGAAGCCGGCGCGAACCTTCTCGAACGACTCATAGTCGTCAGCGATGTAGCTGAACTCCGGCGGCCCACCATACTTCTCTAGGTAGCCGCCCATCAGCTCGGGCAAATCGTAACCGGCCCAGGTGTGCCCCTCGACCTCGCCGGCCGCCTTGGCGCCACGCGTCATCAGCGGCACGCTGACGATACTCACACCAAGCGCCGCGAGGTTCTTGGCCAACTCACGCCGGTCCATGACCGGCCCCTTTATCGTTTTCATGTGAAGCCTCCCCAGAAATGAGCCATCGGGCCACCCGTCGGTATCAGACCGACGCTTGCGACCACGTCCTAACGGAAACCCGACCGCCCCGTCGAGCAGGTTTCATGCTCGGGCCGGAGCGCCTCAGGCGTAAACGTAGAAAATAGTTCGCTTCGCGTAACATCATCTTCACGCGAACCAGGGTGGTTTTCGTTTTCACGAATCCGGGACCGGCCCGCTCCCCCACCCGGCCACCCATGGCAGCATCCTCGGGGTGGTCGGATGGGGGAGCGGGACGGTGATGCCGCTCGAACGGAAAATGCTCAACGCATGACGAACGGATTGCCCATCGGTGCGGGCGAGGTGTTGATCCACACCGTCTTCGGCCGCGTGTAGTCATAGATCGCCTGGGCGCCGGATTCCCGGCCGTAGCCTGAATCCTTGAAGCCACCGAACTCGGCGATCGGCGACACCACGCGATAGGTGTTGATCCAGACGATGCCGGCACGGATCTGCTTCTGCACCCGAAGCGCGCGCGAGATGTCCTTGGTGAAGATACCCGACGCCAGGCCGTATTTTGTATCGTTGGCCTTGGCGATCACCTCATCCTCGTCCTTGAAACGAAGCACCGACAGCACCGGCCCGAACATCTCGGTGTCGACGATCTCCATCTTCTGATCCGGGCACTCGACGATGGTCGGCTCATAGAACCAGCCGGCGTTCAGGTGCGCCGGCTGCTTGCCGCCGTGATGCACCGTGCCGCCCTGCTCTTTGGCCTTGGCGACCTGGGTCTCGCAGGCGTTGAGTTGGCCCAATGTGCACAGGGGCCCCATCTGGGTCTCCTCGGCCAGGGGATCGCCGATCAGGATCTTTTCGGCGCGCCCGGTCAGGTCGGCCAGGAACTTGTCGTGGATCTTCTCGTGCAGATAGATGCGTGAACCGGCGACGCAGCTCTGGCCGCTGGCGCCGAAGATGCTCGCCATCGACCCGTTGACCGCACTTTCCAGATCCGCGTCGTCGAACACCAAAACAGGCGACTTGCCGCCCAGTTCCAGCGACACCTCGGCGAAGTTCTCGGCCGAGTTGCGCACGATGTGGCGCGCCGTCTCCGGTCCGCCGGTGAAGCTGATGCGCGCGACCAGCGGATGGGTGGTCAGCAACCGTCCGCACGGCTCGCCGAAACCGGTAACAAAGTTGACGACGCCGTCTGGAAAGCCGGCTTCCTCGATCAGCTTGGCGAACTCCAACATGGCGGCCGAGGCGTGTTCCGAAGCCTTCAAGACCACCGTGTTGCCGGCGGCAAGAGCCGGGCCGATCTTCACCGCGACCAGGAAGAGTTGACTGTTCCATGGCACCACGGCGGCGATGACGCCGAGCGGTTCGCGCGTTGTGAAGACACAGAGGTCCGGCTTGTCGATCGGCAGTGTCTCGCCGTGCACCTTGTCGGCGAGGCCGGCATAGAAGTGGAAGAACTCGGCGATGTACTTCGCCTGCCAGCGCGTTTCCTTCAGCATCTTGCCGGTATCGATCGTCTCGGTGCGACCGAGGTCCTCCGACTTGTCGGCCAGAAGATCGCCCAACCGGCGCAGATACTTGCCGCGCTCCGTAGGCGTCATCGACGCCCATGGTCCTTCGCTGAACGCGCGGTGCGCAGCCTTGATGGCGCGGTCGACATCGTCTTCGGTCGCCGCCGGAATCTTGGCCCACACCGCGCCCGTCGACGGGTTGACGCTGTCAAACGTGGCGCCGTCTCCGGCGTCGCACCACGCGCCGTCGATGAACATCTGATAGGTCTTTGGCTCGCTCATGACGCGACCTCCCCGACTCGATTCGGGCATGAAACTAGTGCACGTATCCCGGTCGTGGCTAGATGTATGGTCGACGCAACACCATCAACGAAGGAACAGACGTCATGACGAAGGCGAAGGAAATCATCGGTGGGCCGCTGGTCATCGGCGGGCGCACGCTATCGCTCTCAAAGGCCGTACGCGCGGGGGAAATGGTTTACCTGACCGGCCAGATCCCCTTTCGCGACGGCGAGCCGATGACCGACGGCTCGATCGAAGATCAGACACGTGTCGTCCTGGACCTGATCACAGAGACGCTTGCCGAGGCCGGCTGCACGCGCGACGACGTGGTGAAGGCGATGGTGTGGCTGCGCGATGTCGAGGACTTCCCCGGCTTCAACAGCGTCTATGCGGAGTACTTCCCGGAGGATCCGCCGGCACGCTCGGCGGTGCTGACACAATTGCTGGTCGACGTCCGGATCGAGATCGAGGTCGTCGCCTACAGCCCGCGGTAACACTCACGCCTGCGCGACGACCCAGTCGTGGAAGCGTTGCGCGGCCGGTCCCAGGCGCGTACCGCGCGGCGTCACGACGTAGACGCCATAGCCGCGCGACATGACGGTCTCCATCGGTCGGACGAGGTCGCCACGCGCCAGGTGGTGATCGACGATGCGGCTGAAACCGAGCGCTACGCCATGGCCCTCGATCGCTGCCTGAACGATGTTGGCGTAGTTGTCGTAGCCCAGCGTGCGGAAGTTCGCCGGCAGCTTGACGCCCGAACCCTCCAGCCACCATGCCCAGTCCTCGTCGGAATGGGGCGCGCCATCCAGGTTCAGCAGCGGCTGCGACAACAGATCGGCCGGCTTCGCGATGGCGCCGGCGGTTTCGAGAAAGCCGGGCGCGCAGACCGGGAACGTGTCGGTGTCGAACAGATGGCGCGCCTTGAGACCGGGCCAGGCGCCATCGCCGTAGCGCAACCCGACATCGATGCCCTCCTCAATCATGTCGAGCGGAGCATCAGACACCCTGATGCGCAACTCCAGGTCCTTGTTTGCTGAGCGGAATGCCGGCAGGCGCGGCGTCAGCCAAAACGAGGCGATGGCCACGGTCGCCGTCACCGTTACACGCGACGAACCGGCGGCTTGGCCCAACTCGCCGGCCGTCTTGGCGATGGCGCCCAGGCTCCTGGAGACCGTCGCATAGAGCGCCTCGCCGGCCTCCGTCAGCTCGATCGCGCGGTGGCGCCGGAAAAACAGATCGGTGCCCAGATGCTCTTCCAGAATACGAATATGCCGGCTCACCGCCTCGCGGCTGACGGTCAGTTCCTGGGCCGCGCGGGTGATGCTCAAATGCCGGGCGGCCGCCTCGAAGGCGACCAGGCTGTTGACCGGCGGCAGGCGCATACGCAGGCTTTGCATGAAAAAAAGCTTACGCGAAGATCAGCCTTTT
>JBCCIS010000050.1 GCA_039028155.1 Pseudomonadota bacterium | reverse complement strand
GCTGCCTTCAGAGCATGACTTTTGCCGCATGTTCGAGGTCTCGCGCCCGGTTGTGCGCGAGGCGCTGGCACGGCTCAGGGCCGACGGTATCGTCGATTCCCGTCAGGGTTCGGGAAGCTACGTTCGACGGCGACCGGCCAACGAGATTCTGCGCTACGCGCCGTGTGCCAACGTTGCCCAGTCGCTGCGCTGTTTCGAGTTCCGCGTCGCGCTGGAAGGCGAGGCGGCCGCCCTGGCGGCGACCAGGCGCAGTGCGAGCCAGTTGCGGGCGATCAGAAAGTCCCACAGAGACTTTGATACGGCGGTCAACCAAGGCCGGGTCGGCAAGACGTCCGATCTGGAGTTCCACCTGAACATCGCCCGCGCCAGCGGCAACGACCTATTCGCCGAGACCATGGAAGGTCTGTTCGACGATATCGGCCAGGGCATGGAGCTTGCCCGTTCGCTCGACGCCAAAAAGCAGCAGGAGCGTGTGGTGATCGTGCGCCAGGAACACGATGCCATCATGTCTGCGATCGAGGACGGCGATGCCGACCGAGCGCGCGTCGCGATGCGCGCGCATGTCGGCAACGCGCAACGGCGCGTGGTCGGTCACATGGCATTGCCGGAAAATCTGCCCGAAGACGCCGACTGACGTTCGCCCGCGCTGATGGCTTGCCGTTGACCGGCAACCTGGTGTGCAATGCAGGCCTCACGGGTGTGGTGGGGATGCATGGTTAACTTGGTTGCTGCTGACGGTGACCTCAACATCGTCGACACGTTTCCGTGCGCGATACGCGAAATCGCGCATGACTGGATTCCGATGTCGGACGGCGTCCGCCTGGCGGCACGCATCTGGTTACCGGACGATGCCGAAACCAACCCGGTGCCCGCCGTCGTCGAGTACATTCCCTACCGCAAGCGCGACTTTACGCTGCCACGCGATGAGCTGATCCACCCCTGGTATGCCGGGCATGGTTATGCCGCGATTCGCCTGGATATTCGCGGATCCGGTGATTCCGAAGGCCTGCCGATGGACGAGTACGTGGCCCGGGAGCAGGACGACATGCTGGAGGCGCTGGCCTGGATTGCCGCGCAGCCATGGTGCACCGGATCGATCGGCATGATCGGCATCTCATGGGGCGGTTTCAGCGGCCTTCAGGTCGCCATGCGTCGCCCGCCAGAACTTAAGGCCGTCGTCACGCTGTGCTCAACGGACGACCGTTATGCCGACGACGTCCACTACATGGGCGGCTGTCTCTTGCGCAACAACCTGGCATGGGGCGGTCAAAGCCTGGCCTATTCTGCGCGCCCGCCCGATCCCGAGGTCGTCGGCGAACGCTGGCGCGACATGTGGCGCGACCGCCTCGACAACTTGCCGTTCACGACGGCGGAGTGGATGTCACATCCGACGCGCGATGCCTACTGGCGTCATGGCTCGGTCAACGAGGATTGGGATGCCATTCGGTGTCCGGTCTATGCGGTGACCGGGTGGGCCGACGGGTACACCAACACGGCCCTGCGCTTGATGGCCGGTCTCAAGGTGCCGCGCCGCTGTCTGATCGGGCCGTGGGCGCACGGTTATCCGCATATCGCCGCGCCAGGCCCCGCGATCGGCTTTTTGCAGGAGACGTTGCGCTGGTGGGATCGCTGGTTGAAAGGTGATGACAACGGCATCGACAACGAGGCGATGGTGCGGCTCTGGTTGCAGGAACCGGCGGCGCCCGCCGCGAGCTATAGCGAACGTCCCGGCCGATGGATCACGCAGACGGCATGGCCTGCGCCGGATGTGGTCTGGCACGATCTGCCGCTGGGTAACGGGACGCTTGGTGAGGCGGCCGAGGGACGTGTGGACGTCAAGACGCCGCTGTCCCTGGGCACCCTGACGGGCGAATGGAATCCCCACGGCATCGGCCCCGAACTGCCGCTTGATCAACGGCCGGACGATGCCTTGGCGGTGTGCTTCGACGGACCGCCGCTTGGGTCCGAACTCAGCATCGTCGGAACGCCACAACTGCGCCTGCGCGTCGCCTCCGATCAGCCAGTCGCCACATTGGTGGCACGCCTGTGCGCCGTGGCGCCGGACGGCACGTCGACGCTTGTCTCCTGGGGAGCGCTCAACCTGACCCACCAGGGCGGGCACGCGAGCCCGGAAGCGTTGCGACCCGGCGAGGACTACGACGTCACCATCACGCTGAACGCGATCGCGCAGTCCTTTGCGCAAGGAAGCCGCCTGCGCATCGCGCTTTCGACGGGGTCGTGGCCGCTCCTGTGGCCGGCGCCGGCCGAAGCGACCGTCTGCGTTGATTTATCCGGCAGTCAGCTGGATCTGCCGGTATGGCCGGAGGGAGCCGGAGCCACGCCGGCGCCGTTCCCCGCCGCCGAAGTGCCGCCACCACCGGCGTTGACGTGGTTGCGGGCGTTCGGTCGCGTCCGGCGCTTCGAACGCGACCTTGCAAGCGGACGCGTCGAACTGATCTTGGAAAAGGATGACGGTGCCTATCGGATTGACGACCACGCCATGGAGGTCGATGCCCAAGGCAGCGAACGCCAGTGGATCACCGACGGCGAGCCCTTGTCCGGCGGCGGCGAGGTGTCCTGGCGTATCGCGCAACGTCGTGGTGACTGGGATATTGCCATCGAGGCGGCAACAACCGTCACCGCGGACGCTGACGGCTTCCTTGTTGAAGCCGACATTGTTGCGGAGGAGGCGGGCGAGCGGGTGTACGACCGGCATCTTTCGCGCCGTATTCCCCGACAGCTCGCGTAAGAAAAAGGGCCGGTCGCAAGCGACCGGCCCTCATAACTAGAAGACGGGTGTTCGTCAGGCCGAACCGTCGTCGAGCCAGACGTCTTCCCAGTACATCCATCCGGTGAAGCCGTGAGGATGACCCTTCAGGTCCTTCACCTTCGAGCTGTAGCCGTCGATCCAGTTGGTGAAGACGGGCGTTACGGTCGAACCTTCGTCACGCATCAGGATCTGGATGTCGCGATACATTTCCTTACGCAGATCCGTATCAGTCGTCTTGCGCGCTTCGAGAACCAGATTGTCGAACTTTTCGTTCGACCAGAAGCTCTCGTTCCACGAGCCGCCGGTGATATAGGCGATCGACAGCATCAGGTCGGCTGTCGGTCTGCCATACCAGGACGAACCGCACCACGGCACGACCATCCACACAGCACTCCAGTAGCCATCGGACGGCACCTTTTTGACGTTCACCTTCAGGCCGGATTCGCGCATCAACTCGGCCATGACGACACTGGCATTTGCGCCGCCGAAGTTGGCGTCGGACGCGTTCAGTTCGAACTCGGCATTCTCCATGCCGGCTTCCTTCAGGTAGAACTTTACCTTGTCAGGATCAGTGGCCAGTGGCTCGACATCCGCCGCGAAGAAGGGGTCGAACTCAGGAATCGGATGATCCCGGCCGACCACGCCATTGCCTTCCCAGGCCAGATCCAGCATGCGCTGGCGATCGACTGCGTGCTTGATCGCTAGCCTGACGTTGTTGTCGGAATAGGGTGCGGTATCGGCACGCATCGGATAGGTCGGATGGGCGCCGCCTGGCTGGTTCAAGACGTGCGCGTTGTCCGAAGCCTCGACCTCCGCCATCAACTGAGGATCGAGCGCGGCGATGATGTCAGCCTCGCCGGCAAGCAACGCGTTGACGCGCGAGGCGTTGTCGGGAATGCCGAACGTCTCGATCTCGTCGATATAGGGCCGGCCGCTGCGGTGATAGTTGGGATTGCGCTTGAAGACCGCGGCAATGCCCGGCTCGAACTCATCGACCATCCAGGCGCCGGTTCCCACCGCGTTGCCGGAGGTGTAGGCCTCTGTGTCCTGCCCTTCCGGCTGCACGGTGAAGTGATACTCCGTCAGCAGATAGGGTATGTCGGCGTTGGGCGCTTTCATGTTGAAGACGACATGCTTGTCGCCGTCGGCCACGATCGTATCGACATCGCCCAGATAGGCGTTCGCCGGCGAACCGATATCCGGGTTCAGGTGGCGATTGAAGGAGTAGGCGACATCGGCCGCGGTCATGGTCTTGCCGTTGTGGAACTCGACCCCGTCCATCAGCTCGATGGTCCACACGGTGGCGTCGCCGTTCGATTCCCAACTGGTGCCAAGGTTGCCGACAAGTCCCTGGTCGGGCAGGAAGTCGATCAAGCGGTTATAGAGCAGGCCGGCGCGCATGATGTCGATACCGCCGACAATCTTTGCCGGATCCAGCGTGTCGCCCGCGTGGCTGCCGGTCGAGGCGACCCGCATGTAGCCGCCGGACTTGGGCTCGGCGGCCTGGGCTTCCTCGATCGTTGTGCTGACGAAGGTGCCTGCCGCAGCCGCCGTCAAACCCATGCTCATCAGGCCGGCGTTGAAATCGCGGCGCGACACCTTGCCT
Source organism: Pseudomonadota bacterium (assembly GCA_039028155.1). NCBI lineage: Bacteria > Pseudomonadati > Pseudomonadota > Pseudomonadota bacterium. The sequence continues at coordinate 34,406 of JBCCIS010000050.1, read as the reverse complement.
TTGAGGAACTCACGCTTCAGTACGTCCTTTTTGTCCATGAACAGCCTCCCTTGTCCGGCTCGTTGTTCAATATGGGCACATGCCTAAGGACCCATTGCCGCTATCGTATGCCAATGGCTTCGCGATGGTCACATGTTTTGATAAGGACTGTGCAGTCTACGCGTGGCTAGGCCGCGATCTTCAACCCTTTGGCGATCGTTTGCACCTGGTCGATGCCGCTGAGATAGGCGCCGTGACAGGTTGCGTAGAACGATGTGTGGGCTGCTTCGCCGGCGAAGAACACCGTGTCATCGACCGGCTTCGCGAGTTCGGCGCGCATATGGCCATTGCCTGGTGTGGCGCCGGAGTAGGAACCGAGAGTCCACGGGTCGCCTTCCCACGCCGTGACGATAACCCGCTCTGACAGCGACTTCGCGACATCACTGCCAAACGCCTTGACCAGGCGTTCAGTGACGTAGTCGACCGAGGCCTTCTGCCCCGCGCGCTCAAGCCAGGAGCCAAATCGGCCACCCGTGACGCCGCTGACATAGGGAAGGTCGAAGGGCCTGATTTCAATGGACATCGGCACGTCGTCGCCGTCCAACATGATGGTGGCGTTGTCCTTGACGTCGGAACCGAAGGGGTTGTCGTTCAGCATGATGCCGATGCGGTTGTGAACGCCCAGCGGCAGCGCCGCGATGGCATCGTGCTTCCAGACCGGCAGCGCCGGATCGAAGACGATGGCGCCGGAGGCAAGCACGTTGGTCGATACCGTGACCAATACCCGCCGGGCGCTGACCGTGCCCTTGGCCGATTCGACGCTCACGCCCTTGGCGTCCCAAGCGATTCGTGACACAGGCGCGTTCAGCGTCACCGGGACGTCGGCAGCCCATTTGGCCACCAGCGCGCCAAAGCCTTCGCGCAATGGCCAGTCTTCGTCGGTGTCGTTGTAGGCGACGTTATCTACGATGGAGACCTGGTCGATATCGCGTGAGGTGCCGAGGGAGAACCAATAGGCGAGGTAGGGTGCCCAAGGACTGGCCAGGTCCATGAGGTCGGCGATGGCAATATCCTTGCCGTCTTTGACCGCAGCCTCGATAACCTCCTCCAAGGCTTCTTCGGCATCACTCATTTCGGCGAGTTTTTCATCGGACAACCAGGTGCCGCGCTCGAAGATAGAGGAGTGCCAATCGCTGTCCCTTGCGTAATGGAAGCCCTCGCGATCGGCGATGGCGACGAACGGGTTCAGGCTTGCCGAGTGCATCCAATGGCAGCCCAGGTCGAACGGCACGCCGGGTGCGAAGTCCTCGGTATAGGCGCGCCCGCCAATGCGGTGTGATGCTTCCAGCAGCGTAAAGGTCAGGCCAAGTTTCCGCGCCTCTTTGGCCGCGGCCAGGCCGGCCGCGCCCGCGCCAACAATTACCAGATCGACATCCGTAGACATTTCGCCACCTGTTTTGAGTTGGATTCCTACACCGTAGAGCAAGCGGCGCAGGGAGTAAATTCAAGTTATGCGCTGTTGCCCATGTTGGCCTACGATTTCGCCGTCAACCTGGGCGGGATCTCATGCGCATTGTCTCGGTAACCGGCTACGCCATTCGATTTGCCTTTGTGGGCGGCAGTTTCTCCACGTCCTATGGCCGACGTACGGCGCTGGCGAACATTCTGCTCGTCATCGGCGCCGACGACGGTTCGCAGGGATTTGGCGAGATCTGCCAGCTCAGCTCCGTTGCGTCGACACCACTCGACGACAGGGAGGTGGATCTAACGGCGACGGCGTGCGCCAATCTTATCGGCTTGGACTCGCGCGACATTGTCGCGGCGGTGGCGGCGCTTGGCGCCGGCGCGTTGTCCAATCTCCGCTGCGGGGTTGATACGGCGCTGTGGGATATGATGGGCGGTCGCGCCGGCCAGCCCTTGTTTCGCTTGTTCGGTGGCCGCGCCGGTGAGAAGACGGCGATCTACGCGACGCTCAGCAGCGAGGCGCCTGACGAGGTGGCGCGTAATGCCGAGAAAGCGCGTCAAAAGGGCATCGGCCGCTTTCAACTGAAGATCGAGGGGCATGTCGACCGTGACATCGCCCGCATCGAAGCCCTGGCCTCGTTCCTGCGGCCGGGCGATGAAGCGCTGGTTGACGCCAACGGCGGATATGACGTCGACGGCGGCCGCACGGTCGCCGAAGCGGCCAAAGCGGCCGGTGTCATGTTCGAGGAGCCGTGCACGACATTCGAGGAGAACTTGGAGGTGGCGCGCGCTACCGGCTGCCCGGTTGTGCTGGATCAGTGCATGAACGCGCTGCCCATGTACGTTCGCGCCATTGCCGCGGAGACGTTCGCCGGGGTCGGCGTCAAACCGACCAATCTGGGCGGGCTCTCTGTCGCCCGCTCCGTGCGTGACTTGTGCATCGCCTCAGGGCTTCCCATGAAGGTGGATGACATGTGGGCGGCGGATACGGGATCGCTAGGCGTCCTTCATCTCGCAGCCGGCGTGCCCCAGAACCTGCTTCTCGCTTCGGTCGATATGCGGCCCTATTTTGACGGCGCGATGTTCACGGGCGGCCCGGCCGCTGCCAACGGCATGCTGGTGCTGGACGACACACCCGGGTTAGGGCTGTCGCCGATAGGCGAGCAGCTGGGCGAACCCCTGTTTTCGGTTTCATAAGCGAAGATGATGGCCTACTTGGTCCCCTGACGCGTGAGGCGTTAGGATGAGTTTTGCGGCACACGGGCCGCGCGGTTACTCTGGGGCGGGCAGTATGCGGTGTCAGGCGTCCTGGCTGATTGAAGGCAGGCTTGATGCTTCATAAGTCCACACGTCATCGCAGTTCGGATGATCATCACGGCATGAAACCGATTAGAGATTGGTTCACGCAGACCTTCTCCGACCCGCAGGTCCTGCTCTTGACCATTATCCTGTTAGTGGTCCTGGCGGCGATCATTTTCGTCGCCAATATGGTCGCGCCCGTTATCGCCGCCCTGGTCATCGCCTTTCTGCTTGATGGTTTGGTGGAGCGCCTGAAACGAATGGGTGTGAGCCATATCGTTGCCGTCAGCTTCGTCTTTATCGCCTTCATTCTGGTGACGTTGCTGTTCATTCTGGGCCTGATGCCGATCCTGGTTCGCCAGGTCGGCGAGTTTTTCGAGCAGACGCCAGCGATGATGGCGGAGTTTCAGCGCCTGCTTCTGCAGCTTCCCGAACGGTACCCCGAGCTCGTCACCGAAGAGCAGGTGCGTGGCTTCATCGGCGATCTCGGCCGTTCGTTCGTCGGCGCCGCGCGCGCCCTGCCGTCCTTGGCCGGCACGTCTGTGGTGACGCTACTGACGGCGATCGTCTACATCATCCTGGTCCTGTTGCTGGTCTTCTTCATGATCAAGGACAAGGTCAAGATCACCGAGTGGGTTGACGGCTTCCTGCCGCGTGACCGTGATCTGACGACCGATGTGTGGCGCCAGGTCAACCGCCAGATCGGCAACTACGTGCGCGGCAAGTTCTGGGAGATCCTGATCGTCGGCATCGTGACCTATGTCGTGTTCGCCGCGTTGGGTGTGAACTTCAGTGCGCTGCTGGCTGTCATTACCGGTCTTTCGGTTCTCATCCCCTATGTCGGTGCGGCGGCCGTGACGGTGCCGGTCGCGGTAGTGGGCTTCGTGCAGTGGGGCACCAGCATGGACTTCCTCTACGTCATGGTGGCCTACGGCATCATCCAGGCGCTTGATGGCAACCTCCTGGCGCCGCTCCTGTTCAGCGAGGTTGTCGATCTGCATCCCATCGCCATCATTGTCGCCATACTGGTGTTCGGCGGCTTGTGGGGGTTCTGGGGCGTCTTCTTTGCCATCCCGCTGGCCACCGTCGTCCAGGCGGTTCTCAGAGCCTGGCCCAGAACGTCGGCGTGGCGAAAACCAATCTAGCTAAAGCCCAGCGAGCGTTTGCATAAGCCATCGGCGAATGCAAAAGCCGATAGCCGTTGCGATTGCCGGGGGGCTCTGCAAGACTTTGGTGCGCGCACACGAGTGCGCCCGGAGGCTTACGAGAACAGGAGGCGGCGCAGGTCCGGCACAACGATGCCGGGTTGCAACCGCCGCGAAGGGCAAACGCATAAGTGTTCAAGCTCGTTGTCAGGCGCCTGCTGCTGGGCGCCGTCACGCTTCTGGCTATCTCGGTCCTGGTTTTTATCGGGACGGAATTGCTGCCTGGTGACGTTGCCCAGGCCGTGCTCGGTCAGTCGGCGACTGAAGAGACGGTGGCCGCGCTGCGCGCGCAACTTGGCCTCGACCGGCCGCCACATGTCCGCTACTTCGACTGGTTGGGATCGATCCTCAGCGGCAATCTCGGCGTCGCGCTGACCAACGGCATGCCGTTGGAGCGCATCGTCGGGCAGAGGCTGGAGAACACGATCTATCTGGCGCTCTATGCCGCTGTCGTCGCCATTCCGCTATCGCTGCTTCTCGGTCTTTTGTGCGCGGCCTATCCCGAAAGCTCATTCGACCGGTCGGTGTCGTCGACCACCGTCTTTTTCATCTCGATCCCCGACTTCGTCATTGCCGTCGTTCTGGTGATGATCTTCGCCGTCGAGCTCGGATGGTTCTCGGCAACCATTCATCGGCCGCGATGGGACAACGTCTTCACCACATTGGGTCAGACCTTCCTGCCCATGGTGACCTTGGTGCTATCTTTGCTGGCCCACGTCATTCGCATGACGCGCGCGGCCGTGCTGGACGTCTTGAAACAGGCCTATGTGGAGATGGCGATCCTGAAGGGTGCGTCAAAGTCGCGCATCATCATCAAGCACGCCATCCCCAACGCCTTGGGTCCGATCGTCAATGTTGTCGCGCTGAACCTGGGCTATCTGATCAGCGGTGTTGTCGTGGTCGAGGTGATTTTCACCTATCCGGGCCTGGGCAGGTTGATGGTCGACTCCGTTGTCTTCCGCGATGTCCCGCAGATCCAGATCGTCGCCATGGTGTTTTGCGCCTTTTATGTGGCGCTGAATATTCTCGCCGATATCGGCGCGATCATGGCCAATCCGCGCCTGAGGTACGCCAAATGACCGACACGACGGCAACGCGCGCCATCCCGCGCAAGCGCAGCAAACGGGCGCGGCCGAAGCCCGATGCCTGGGCCTGGGCAGGCATCATCATCGTCATTCTGGGTCTGGGTCTGGCGCTGATCGGGCCGTTCATCGCGCCTTACAATGTCGGCCAGATCGTCGGCGACGTGTTTGACCCGCCCAGCGACCAGTCGCTTTTGGGTACCGACGTTCTGGGCCGCGATATTCTGACCCGTCTTCTTTATGGCGCGCAGCTCACTGTCGGCGTCGCGCTGGCGGCGACGGTCCTTGGTTTCCTGCTCGGCATGGCGATCGGCTTCTCGGCGGCCGAGATTCGCGGCCGCTACGACGACTTCGTGACCTGGTTGCTCGACGTCTTCCTGTCGTTCCCGCCGATCCTTCTGGCGCTGATTGTCATTGCTGCGCTGTCATCCGATCTGTGGGTGCTGATCTGCACCATCGCCGTCATCCATGCCTCGCGGGTTGGCCGTGTCGGTCGCGCCGTCGCCATGAATATCGCCGCGCTGGAGTTCGTCGAGGTCGCTCGGGCGCGCGGCGAGAAACTGACATCGATCCTGGTGCGCGAGATCTGGCCCTCGACCATTCGACCACTGGCGGTCGAGTTCGGGTTGCGCTTGACCTATTCCATTCTGTTTCTGTCGAGCTTGAGCTTTTTGGGCCTCGGCATCCAACCGCCCGACGCGGACTGGGGCAGCATGGTGCGCGAGAACCTGAACGCGCTTCAGCGTGGCGCTTATCTCGCGGTCCTGGCGCCGGCGTTCTCGATCGCGATTCTGACTGTTGGCGTCAATCTGATCGTTGACTGGCTTGGCAGCCAGTCCGGCCGTTCAATCTCAAAGGAATTGACCGGGTGACGCCGCTGCTTCGTATCAGCGATCTGGTTGTCGAGGCCAGACCGCCCTCTGGGGTATGGATACAGACGGTCAACGACGTCAGTGTCGACGTACATCCAGGCGAGGTGGTTGCGCTGATCGGCGAGTCCGGCGCCGGCAAGACCACGGTGGCGTTGGCGGCGTTGGGGTACACGCGGCCGGGCACGCGGTTCAAGGCCGGGTCCGTCGTCCTTGGCGACGACGATATCCTGACGATGACGACCGCTGCGCGCCGCGATCTCAGGGGCAAGGATGTCGCCTATGTCGCGCAAAGCGCGCAGGCGGCGCTTAACCCGGCGATCCCGATCGGCGAGCAGGTCGCCGAGGGCCTGTTGCTGCACGGTCTGGCCAAGGACAAAGAGGCCAACGACCGTGCTATTGAGCTTCTCTCGCTGCTCGATTTGCCCGATCCGCCGGCGCTCGCCCATCGTTATCCGCACCAGGCTTCCGGCGGACAGCAACAGCGCATCATGATGGCGATGGCCATGGCCTGCCGGCCCAAACTTCTGGTTCTCGACGAACCGACGACCGCGCTTGATGTGACCACCCAGATCGAGGTGCTGCAGGCGATCAAGGACGTGATCCGCGAATACGGCACTGCCGCCGTCTATGTGTCGCACGACCTTTCCGTCGTCGCGCAGGTGGCCGACCGGATCCTGGTCATGAATCAGGGTGACGTGGTCGAGCGCGGCGCGACCAGCGATATCCTGGACCGCCCGCAGGAGGCCTACACGCGCACGCTGCTTGGCGCGGTCAAACCCAAACCCAGCCGCGACACCGCCGTGTCGGACTGGGTGCCCGATACCACGCTGCAGCCGATCATGACGATCCGGGGCGTGAACGCGACCTATGAACGCGCCGGCATGTTCCAGAAGCTGTCGCGTGAGAACAATGTGCTGCACGACAACGATCTCGATGTCTTTCCCCGGGAGGTTCTCGCGCTGGTCGGCGAATCCGGCAGTGGCAAATCGACGCTGGCCCGCGTCATCGCCGGTCTGCACCCCGCGCTCAATGGCAGCGTCACGTTCCGGGGTGAGCAACTGGCCGCCCGCTCCAACCAACGAACCAAGGACCAGTTGCGCCGCATTCAGATCGTCTTCCAAAGTCCTGATCAGTCACTGAACCCCGAGCGGCGCATCGACGAGGCGATCGGCCGTCCGCTCGAACTCTATTTCGGCATGTCGGGGTCTGAGAAACAGGACCGCATCGCCGACCTATTGGAGATGGTTGGACTGGACGCCGATTATGCCGGAAGATTCCCCAGCGAACTCTCCGGCGGCCAGCGCCAGCGCGTGTCGATCGCGCGCGCCTTTGGCGCCGAGCCAGATATCATCCTGTGCGACGAGGTGCTGTCGTCGCTTGATACGGTTGTCGCGGCGCGCATTCTGGACCTGATGAAGGAACTGCGCGAACAGCACAATGTCGGCTACCTCTTTATCAGCCACGATCTGTCGACGGTCGCGTCGATCGCGGACCGTGTCGCGGTGATGTATGCCGGCCGTGTGATCGACGTGGGCCCGACCAAGGAGGTCTTCGCGCCGCCGCATCATCCCTATACCCAGCTTCTGATCAACTCGGTACCGGCGCTGAGAACCGGTTGGCTGGAGGAGGTAATTGCGACACGCGAGGCCAGTGCCGGCATGCGCAGCAATGTCATGCTGCACGACGAGGCGTGCCCGTTCCGCCTGCGCTGTCCGCTCGTGATCGACGGCAAGTGCAATACCGAGCCGCCGCCGCTTACCAAGTTGAGCAACACGCATGGCATCTACTGTCAGCGAGATGCCGACGACTTGATGGCGGCACAGGACCATGCGTGAGGTCAGCCATGGACTATCACATACGCCCTGCCGAAGACCGTGATGTCGCCGATCTGGCTCGTCTGCAGGTTCTCGGTTCGGACGGTATCATTGCGGCGATCTACGACGGTTTGATCCCCGGCCAATCTGTTGCTGAGATGCTGGAACGCCGGTTTTTCTTCCAGAACTCGACGAAGTCGTATCGCCATTGCTGGGTGGCGGAATCGGATGGTCGCGTGATCGGCGACTTGCATGCTCACCCATTCGACGCGATGACGGGTGATCCGTCAGATCCCATCGTGCCCGAGGAGCGCTACGCCGTCGTTGAACCCTTCGACGCCTTGGACCGGGTCGGCGAGGGCACCTACCACGTCAACGTTGTGGCTGTGTTCCCGGACTTCCAGGGCAATGGAGTGGGCGCCGCACTGACGGAGCTGGCGCTGCAGAATGCCCGTGACCTCGGCCTTGGCGCGGTCAGTCTGGTCTGCTTTGAGGAGAACAAGCCGGCCATGACGCTCTACGCGCGCCACGGCTTCAAGGAAGCCGCGCGCGCACCGGCCGCGAAACACCCGTTGATCCAGCACGGCGGTGATCTCTTGATGCTCGTGGCGCCGGTTTGACCAGCACCGGCGGCTCACCTCAAACGAGGTCCCTTGGCACGCGCTCGCTCCACTGGCGTGACGAGATCAGTTCCTCGCCGTTATAGGCGTCGACCTTGGCTTCCAGGTGAAAATCGTCCTGTGTCGACCACATGTGGATCGACGTATCGGCTTTGACATGCCAGTCGTCGCGCGACAACGCGATCACCTGTGTGATGTCGGCGCGAGCCGACAGTGGGTCATCACCGGTAATGCTGTACCGGCGATCCATCGACGACAAAATGACAAGGTCGATTGGGTCCAGCCGGTAGGTGCCATCGACGCCGAACAGCCCGCCCTCCATTTCCAGGCGCGAGACGATCTCGCCGGTGACGAGGTCGTGTTCGATGGCGCGGCGGAAGTGGCCGGGATTGAGGCGCGTCGTCGGCACATCCGGTGCCGTCTCCGGTTCGTCGAAGGCCGGCAAGTCAGCATCGTCACTGCGCGGCGGGCGAACCGGGAGCATCAGTGTGCTGGCGCCCGACACGACAGTCAGCGTGACCGGCGTCGGGCTCGGCCAGATGATCGGCCAATAGGATGATGAGACGGCGATGCGCAGGCGATGACCGGGTGGGAAAGCGTGGGCGATGTCGTTGAGTTGCACCCGGACACGGTACCGCTCACCCGGCACCAGAGGCTTCGGGTGTTGGTGGCTATCGCGGTGGGTCAGGTTCAGGACGCCATAGGTCACCCTGGTCGAAGCACCGTCCGGCGCCACGTCGTTGAGGCGCACCGCAACCTGGGCAACCGGCCGGTCGGCGGCGACCTCCAACTCGACAACCGGCGCGCCCAGGATCTCGGTCCGCTCGGCCAGGGGCGCGCTGTCGAAACACAGGGAACCCCGATCATCCGCCCGTTGGTCCGACGCGATTTCGCCCGGCAGCCCAAAGCCGCACCACTCGCCCGCCAGCAGACCAGTGGTCAAAGGCGACGAAATCGACAGCGTGTCTGAAGGGCCGGGATGGGGCCCAAGCCCGTCGGTGTTCAGGTGAAGGCGCCTTTCTTCGATCGTCGGCGAGGGCCAAGCCTGTTCGGCGACCCATCGTCCCGGCCGCGCGTCATAGGTCGATTGCGGCGGGACGCTGTCTTGCATCCAGACGCGGTAGGACTGTTCGCCGTCAATGCCGTTTTCCGTGTCCTTCAGCCATCGGTCCCACCATCTGACGGCGTCCTGCAGAAATCCCATGGCCGGCGCCGGTGTGCCGTCCTGCGGATAGATATGGACCCACGGGCCTGTCAGACCGCGGCGTGGCCCATCGAGATGCTGTAACAGCCGAGGGATGGCGTTGGAGTAGCCGTCGGCCCAACCGCCGACCGCATAGACGGGAATCTTGATGGCGCCGTAGTCCTCGCACACCGAGCCGTGCTGCCAATAGGCGTCGCGGCGGGCGTGCTCCATCCAACGGACCGGCCAGGGCCGGATGGCGGCCAGGCGCTCCTGCCACATGGCGAGCCAGCGGTCGCCGACAATGGCCGGGTCCGGCGGGCGCGCGTTGAAGACCAGCATGGCCGAGCCCCACCAAAGATTGTCGCTCAACAGGCAGCCGCCCATGTAGTGGACGTCGTCGGCATAGCGGTCGTCGGTCGAGCAGACGGTGATGATGGCCTTGAGTGCCGGCGGCTGGAGCGCCGCGACCTGTAGCGCGTTGAAGCCGCCCCAGGATTTGCCCATCATGCCCACGGCGCCGCTGCACCAGGGCTGGTCGGCGAGCCAGGCGATGACCTCGCAGGCGTCGTCGAGCTCATGAACCTGCAGGTATTCATCGTCCAGGACCCCATCCGAATCGCCCGATCCCCGGATGTCGACGCGCACCGCCGCATAGCCCTGGCCGGCGAACCAGGCATGCATCGGCTCGTCCCGGTTGCGGGTGAAATCGCGCTTTCTGTAGGGGATGTATTCCAGGATCGCCGGCACCGGGTCTTCCTCGGCATCCTCCGGCAGCCAGATCCGCGCGGCCAGGCGGGTTCCGTCCGAGAGCTTGATCCAGATGTTCTCAATCTCGCGTACCAGCTTGGGGAAGCTGGTTTGAATGCGTTTTGTCATGGACGATCCGCTCGATTTACCGGACAAGATGGGCAGCTATCATGCGCGTGCCCGGCCCGGGGGTCGAGCGCGCTGTGTTGTGTGGAGGAAGCATGGTTCAGAACTTGCCCGACCGCGCTCAGGTGGTCGTTGTCGGCGGCGGCATCGTCGGCTGCAGCATTGCCTATCACCTCGTCCAGTTGGGCTGGACCGACGTTGTGCTGCTGGAGCGCGACCAGCTGACATCCGGCACGACATGGCACGCCGCCGGCCTGGTCGGCCAGTTGCGGCCATCGCGCAACCTGACCCAACTCGCGGCCTATTCCGTCGAGCTCTACCCGAAGTTGGAGGCCGAAACCGGCCAGATGACCGGCTTCAAACAGAACGGCGCGATTACCGTCGCCCAGACCGAAGAACGCTTTACCGAGCTTAAGCGCGCCGCGTCCATGGCCAACGCATTTGGCGTCGACGTCGAGGTTCTGACGCCAGCCGAGGTCGCCAAGCTGCATCCCGTGACCGAGACGTCAGATCTTGTCGGCGCGGTCTTCATGCCCAAGGACGGCCAGACCAACCCGACCGACACGACGGCGGCGCTGGCGAAGGGCGCGCGCATGGGTGGGGCCAAGATCATCGAACAGTGTCCGGCTCGCCGCATCGAGACGGCGAACGGGCGCGCCAGCGCGGTCGTGACCGATCACGGTACGATCGAATGCGAGTATGTCGTCTTGGCCGGCGGCATGTGGACGCGCGACCTGGCCGCCGCGATCGGCGTGACCGTGCCGCTCCACGCTGCCGAGCACATGTACATCGTGACCGAGCCGATGCCCGACGTGCCCGCCGATCTACCCGTGCTCCGCGACTACGACGCCTGCATCTACATCAAGGAAGACGCGGGCAAGCTCCTGGTCGGCGGGTTCGAACCGGTCGCCAAACCATGGGCAGTCGACGGCGTACCGGACGACGCCTCGTTCACGGTCCTGCCGGAAGACTGGGATCACTTCGAGATCCTGATGGACGGCGGCCTGAAACGTATTCCAGCGCTTGCCGAGGCGGGCATCCGCCAGTTCTTCAACGGGCCGGAGAGTTTCACGCCGGACAACCGCTACTACATGGGCCGTGCACCAGAGACCCAGAACATCTACGTCGCCGCCGGCCTCAACTCGATCGGCATCGCCTCGGCGCCGGGTATCGGCAAGGCACTGGCCCAGTGGATCGTCGACGGCGAATCGCCGATGGATCTGTGGGATGTCGACATCACGCGTGTCGAGCCGTTCCAGAAGGCGCGCACCTATCTGCGCGACCGCACGGTGGAATCGCTCGGCCTGCTCTATGCCATGCACTGGCCCGACCGCCAGCCCGAGACCGCGCGTGGCGCGCGGCGGCTGCCCTATCACGACAAGCTCGTGGAACAGGGTGCCGTGATGGGCGTCGCGTCTGGCTGGGAGCGTCCGATGTTTTATGCCGAAGGGGACGAGGCCCGCGAATACACCTATACATTCGGCAAACCATGCTGGCACGACGCGGCGGCGCGTGAGGCCCATGCGACACGCAACGATGTCGCTCTCTATGACCTCACGCCATTCGCCAAGTTCGAGGTTCAGGGCGGCGATGCCGAACACCAGCTTCAGCGGTTGTGCGCCAACGACATCGCGCAGGAAGAGAACCGCGCGATCTATACCCAGATGCTCAACGCGAAGGGCGGCATCGAGACGGATCTGACCGTGACGCGCCTGGGCGAAGAACGCTTTCTTGTCGTGACCGGATCGACGACCAGATTGCACGATTGGGATTGGATGGCGCGCAATATGGATGCGGGCGCCAACGTCACCATGACCGACGTCACGTCGGCCTTTGCCGTCTTGGGCGTCATGGGACCGAAGTCGCGCGCGCTTCTGTCATCGCTGACGGACGTCGATCTGTCGAACGAGGCCTTCCCGTTCGGCACGTCGCAGGAGTTCGGCCTGGGCTATGCCATGGTGCGCGGCCAGCGGGTTTCCTATGTCGGCGATCTCGGTTGGGAGCTTTATGTGCCCATCGAATTCGCCGCCCACGTCCACGAGGTCCTGACCGAAGCCGGCGCGGAGTACGGTCTGCGCCATGCGGGCCTGCACTGTCAGGACTGTCTGAGGCTTGAAAAGGGCTTCAAGCACTGGGGCCATGACATCGGGCCGGAGGACACCCCGATCGAGGCGGGCCTTGGGTTCGCCGTCGCGCGTGACAAGAACGTCGACTACATTGGCCGCGAAGCCATTGCCGCCCAGCGCGAAAACGGCGTTAATCGTCGCTTGGCGATTTTCACGGTCGACGGTGAGCCCGGCGCGCCCCGCATGCTGCACGAGGAGCCGATATGGCGAGACGGCAAGCTGGTCGGCACGACCACGTCAGGCGGCTACGCCTATTCCATCGAGAAGCCGATCTCCATGGGTTATGTTGAGTCCGAAGACGGTCCGATCAGCCGTGACGACATTCTGTCGGCGTCCTACGAGATCGAGATTGCCGGTGACCGGTTCCCGGCAACGGCGTCGCTGTCGGCGCCGTTTGATCCTAAGGGTGAGCGCATGCGCGGCTGATGATGGTGAGCCGTTAAGCGGGAGACGTTACGATGCCTTTACTGGAGCGTTCCAAGAAAGTTGCGGCGTCTGCGGCCGAAGTTTGGACGCTGGTTGGGCCGTTCGATGGCTTGGCCAACTGGCACCCGGCGGTTATCGCCTGCCACGGCAGCGGATCGGGTGAGGGTCAGGAACGCGAGGTGGTCGTCGTCGGCAGTATTCGGCTGAGAGAACGGCTGGCCACCCATGATGACGCGGCCATGCGTTATCGATATGTCCTCGTCGATGGACCGCTGCCGGTCGAAGGCTACGTCTCCACCCTGTCGGTCTCAGACAATGGCGATGGGACGTCGACGGTGACCTGGTCGGCGGAGTACCAGTTGGCTGGTGCGCCAGAAGATATCGCCCGCGAGGCGATCGGCGGCATCTACGATGCCGGCCTGCAAAGCCTGAGCGACCGCTTCGGCGCTGGCTGAACGGGGTGTCGATTGCGGATGATGGGAGGTGCGGCGCGGACCCCTTGGGATCGGGTGGCATAGGATCCGCGCCGCAATGGGTCATGAACCTGGAGGGTTCTTTTCCCTGCCCATAGATTAGCGGCATAGCGCGCCAACGCTCATATCGATGGTCAATCGGTTCGATGCACAGCGTCTATGGCACCGTCCTCGATCGCCTCATGGGTGATTCGGCCGGTGTGTGGGCCATGTTGCTGCCGACACCGAAGCGGTCGGTGATGTGGATGGCTATTACAAGCCGGTCACTGTTTCAGCTTGTAACCGCGCGCGACCATGAAGGTCAGGCCGATCAGGGCAATGATGGTCATGGCGCCGGTGAGAACCATTGATGGCAAGAGCGGCGCCTCGCCTACGCCAAGATAGCCATGGCGGGCGCCATCGATAATCCAGAAGAACGGGCTCAGATGTGCGAGGTCGGCAAAGAGGGGGCTGTAGGCGCTCACGGGGAAGAAGACGCCGGACAAGAAGATCATTGGCGTTATCAAGAAGTTCATGATCGTGGCGACGTGATCGTACTTGTCCGCCTGAATACCCGCCGCGATGCCGACGCTGGCCATGAACAACGCGCTGGTGACGGTGAAGTACAGCAATAGGCCGAGGTCGATGGGCGTGATGGCGATGAAGGGCTGCATGGCGACCACGACCAGCAGGCCGTTCACCAGACCGCCCACAGCGCCTGCCAGTACGTGGGCACCGACAAACTCGGTCGGCCGCAGCGGTGCCGACAGCTGCGCCTGGATCGTGCCGCGGATTTTCGCGTCGATGGTCGACCAGCCGGTGATCTCAAAGGCCGTCGTCATCACGGTCATGGCGACCAGGCCGGGTGCCAGGAAGACCAGGAACGGCACGCCGTCGATATCGCGGCGCAAGTCGCCCAACGCCAGATCGAACACCGCCAGGAACAGCAGCGTGGTCAGCACTGGCGCGCCGATGGCGTAGGGCCAGGCTTTAAGATAGCGGCGGAGCTCCATCCAGAACAGCGTCCGCACACCCATCCAGTTGACGAGCGGCAGCGGCGCAAGCGGTTGGGCGCGGGGCGGTATCATGGCGGCGGGCAAACTATAGTCGCTGGCGTTATCGGACAAGATCGCTAAGGCGGGTGGACTTGCCCTGAAGCAATTCCATCAAATCGGGATCTGCTCTATGACAGGGCACACCTCTAGATTGACCGTGCCGGGAGCAGTCAGCGCCATGACCTACGAGACGATTCTGTTCGACGCCGAGGGCGGCGTTGCCCGCATTACGCTGAACCGCCCGGACAGGCTGAACGCGCTGACACCGCAGATGTTCAGCGATCTTGCCGACGCGCTCGATCGGATCGAGGCGGATGCCGACCTCCGCTGCGTCATGATCACCGGCGCCGGCCGAGGGTTCTGCGCCGGCGCCGATCTGACATCGCGCGACATGGAAAGCGAGACGCCGGATCTCGAGGACTCGCTCGTTACCCGCTACAACCCGCTCATTATGCGGCTGACAGGCATGGGCTGCCCGGTAGTGGCGGCGGTGAACGGCGTGGCCGCGGGCGCCGGATGCAACATTGCACTGGCTGCCGATGTCGTCATCGCCGGGCGTTCGGCTTCGTTCATGCAGGCCTTCGTCAAGATCGGCCTGATGCCCGATGCCGGCGGCACCTGGATCCTGCCGCGCCTGGTGGGCCAGGCGCGCGCGATGGGGCTTGCCATGATGGGTGATCCGCTGCCGGCCGAACAGGCGGCGGCCTGGGGCCTCATCTGGACTTGCGTTGGTGACGAGTCGCTCGCGGCTGATGCCCACGCGATAGCCACCGGTTTCGCCAAAGGTCCGACGCGTGCGCTGGGCGATATCAAGGCCGCCATCCGCGCTTCGACCGGCAACGATCTGGAGACCCAACTGGCGCTGGAAGCGCGGCTTCAAAAGGGTCTGGGTCTAACCAACGACTATCGTGAAGGTGTTTCCGCGTTTCGCGAGAAGCGCGCCGCCGCGTTCCAGGGGACCTAGACGCGATGGCCGGGCTGCCGACGATCACGGTCACTTGGGGCGAGCTGTTTGATCGTATCGCCGATCTTGAGCAAGCTTCAGAGCAGGTAACGGAACCGAACGATCGGATCGGTCTTGAGGCCCAACTGGAACCACTCCGCGAGCAGGCCCGGGCCGACGCGCCGGGCGCTGTTCACGCGGTGGCGAGCGAACTAAAGGATGTCATCCGCGAGATCGTCCGGCTTGATGCCGAGATTGCCATCGCATTGCGGGACGATACCGGCGCCGTCGCGGCGCTGGTAGATGATCATCGCGATCAGTGCGCCAAGCGGCGTGAGTTGAGGAACAGCATCGACCATCTGATGCGTAACAACAGGGAAGGACAAGACGGTTGAGTCATCGTATCGCGGTTATCGCCGGTGATGGAATCGGCAAGGAAGTGGTGCCCGAGGGGCTGCGTGTTTTGGAGGCGGCCGGCGCCAAGATGGGCATTGAATTTGCTTGGACCAGCTTCGACTGGAGCTGCGAGACCTATGCCAAGACCGGCCGCATGATGCCGGAAGACGGTCTCGACCAGCTTGCCGCGTTTGATGCGATCTTTCTTGGCGCCGTCGGTTTTCCAGGCGTGCCCGACCACGTGTCGCTGTGGGGCCTCCTGATACCGATCCGCCGTACGATGGATCAGTACGTCAACCTGAGGCCCGTGCGCCTGTTCGATGGCGTGCCCTGCCCACTTGCCGGCCGCGGCGTCGACGACATCGACTTCTGGGTCGTGCGCGAAAATACCGAAGGCGAGTACTCGCAGATCGGCGGGCGAATTTACGAGGGCACCGAGCACGAGATGGTGACCCAGAACGCCGTCTTCACGCGCCACGGCACCGACCGTATTCTGCGCTACGCGTTTGACCTTGCGAATAGCCGGGCGAAGAAACACCTGACATCGGCGACCAAGTCCAACGGCATCTTTCATACCATGCCGTTCTGGGACGAGCGTGTGGCGGCGGTCGCCGCCGACTATCCGGATGTGGCCGTCGACCAGTACCATATCGACATCCTAACGGCGCACTTCGTGCGCAACCCCGACTGGTTCGACGTCGTCGTCGGCTCGAACCTGTTTGGCGACATCCTGTCGGACCTGGGCCCGGCGGTCGCCGGCAGTATCGGGATTGCGCCTTCGGCCAATATCAACCCGGCCGGCGACAAGCCCTCCATGTTCGAACCGGTGCACGGCTCAGCACCTGACATTGCCGGTAAGGGCATCGCAAACCCGATCGGCCAGATCTGGGCCGGCGCCATGATGCTCGATCACCTCGGCCATGGCGAGGCGGGCCAGGTGGTCGTCGGCGCCATCGAACGGGTTTTGAAGGAGGGCCGCCAGCTGACGCCCGATCTCGGCGGGAACGCATCGACCGAGGCTCTGGGTAAGGCTATCGTCGACGTGCTCTAGGTCGGGCGCTCTGCCCTTAACCTGCCATTTTGTTACGTCAGATCTGGGTCTAGGATAGGGCAGGTCGGGAACGCATGCTCCGGTATCGGCGAATGTCGGTGCCCGGTGTCGTGTCCGGTCTGTCTTTTCTATTGAGCACAGATCTATTCAGCGCAAATTTGGGAGTGGCACGCTATGATCCATTCATCATTGACGGCAACGTTGGCCGCGCGCGCTTCGCGCCGCCCCGCCGTGTTGGCGAAGATGGCGGCCATCGGCGCCCTGGCGGCTGTGGCAACCGCCTGCGACACGGTGTCGGAGGTGACGGGGCCGAGCTATCCCTACGAAGGCACCACCTGGGTGGTCGAAGACATCGACGGTCAGGGTGTCGTCGACTTCGCCCAAACCCGGATTGGCTTTGCTGACGATGGCAGGGTCAACGGCAATGGCGGGTGCAACACCTTCTTTGGGTCATATCAGATCGAGGAGGGTGTCGTGCGCTTCAGTCCCATGGCGACAACGCAGATGCTGTGCGAGCCGGCCGTCAGCGATCAGGAGGCTGCGTTCATGGCGGCACTGGATCGTGTTGAGGCGATCCGGGTTGAAGAGGGCATCATGTACATGGACGACGCCGAGGGCGCCACGGTCTTGCGCCTGTGGGAAGTCGAGGAGGTCGAGGAGTAGGCAGCGGCGAACGCGCCCGGCTCCACGTCGCGAGAGAGCGCGGCAACCGGCTTGTTTGCGAGCCCTTCGCGTGCCTATCATGAAGCCGTTCGCCGAGCGGGTACCACGCCGCGCCGGGGATACTTCCTGATGCACGTGCAAGGAGCGGGGCGTTGAGCCAGTTTGCCCTGGGCCAACCGGTCCGCCGCATCGAAGACCTGCGTCTGATCACCGGGAACGGCCGTTTTACCGATGACGGCGCTGCCTTTGGCGAGGTCCATGGCTATGTCCTGCGCTCGCCCTATGCCCATGCGGATATCGTCAGTCTGAACGTCGACGCGGCGCGCGGTGCATCCGGCGTCATCGGTGTCGTCACGATCGACGACCTGGATGCGGACGGTGTTGGCGATTTACCCTGTTCGGTCCGTCCGGACAACAGTGACGGCACGCCGATGTACCATCCGCCGCGTCCGGCGTTGGCCCGCGGTCGCATCCGTCACGTCGGCGAGCCCGTCGCGTTCGTTGTGGCCGAGACGTTGAGCCAGGCGAAAGACGCCGCCGAACTGATCGAGGTCGACTTCGAGCCGCTCGATGCTGTCGCCTCTACAGCAGGTGCCATGGCGGAAACGGCGGTTGTAATCTGGCCGGATGCGCCAGGCAACGTCGCGCTCGACTGGTCGAACGGCGACAAGGCCGCGACCGAGGCGGCGTTTGCTGGTGCGGCACATGTCATCACGCTCGACCTCGTCAATAATCGCGTCATCGTCAACCCGATGGAGCCACGGGCGTCGCGCGGCAGTCATGATCCAGCGACTCAGCGCTTTGAACTGGATTCCGGTTCGCAAGGTGTCCACTTCCTGCAAAACGTCCTGGCCGACAAGATCTTCCACGTACCGCGGACATCCGTCCACGTGACCACCGGCGATGTCGGCGGCGCGTTCGGCATGAAGAACTTCCTCTACCCTGAGCAGGTGTTGGTGCTGGACGCCGCGCGCCGGTTCGGCCGGCCCGTGCGTTGGACTGGTGAGCGCACCGAATCGTTCATGAGCGATACCCAGGGCCGCGATAACGTGACGACAGCGCAACTGGCATTGGATTGCGACCACCGCGTTCTTGGCCTGAAAGTCGACCTGATCGCTAATCTTGGTGCCTATCTCTCGAACTACGCGCCGGCGGTGCCGACCTCCGCCAGCACCATTCTGCTGTCGGGCCTCTACGATATCCCGGCGATCCACGTGCGCGTGCGCGCGGTCTACACCAACATGGTGCCGATGGATGCCTATCGTGGCGCCGGCCGGCCAGAGACGGCTTACTGTGTCGAACGCTTGATGGATCAGGCGGCGGCTGAGCTGGGCGTCGCGCCCGAGGCGTTGCGGCGCAAGAACTTCGTCCCGCGCGACGAGTTTCCTTACGTGACCCAGGTTGGCATGACATACGACGACGGCGACTTCGCCCGCCATCTGGAGCGCGCGCTGGCGCTGGGCGATCACGCCGGCTTTGAAGCACGGCGCAAGGCGTCAGCCGACGCCGGCAGGCTGCGAGGCTTTGGGTTCGCCTGTTACATCGAACGGTGTGGCGGCGGCGGGCCGGACATGGTCGACATTCGTGTCGATCCCTCAGGCGGCGTGACGCTTTTTGTCGGCACGATTACCAACGGTCAGGGGCACGATACGGCCTATGCCCAATTGACCGCCGACCGGCTGGGCGTGCCCATCGAGAACGTGCGGATCGTCCAAGGCGACAGTGACGCGACGCCCTATGGCAGTGGTGTCGGCGGCTCGAACTTCATCGCTGTCGGTGGCAATGCCTGCGCCGTCGCCATCGACAACGTCATCGACAAAGGTCGCAAGGTCGCCGCCCAGGCCCTGGAAGCGTCGGAGGCGGATATCGAATTTGCCGACGGCTCGTTCCGCATCGTCGGCACTGACCGCTCGGTCAGCCTGACAGAAGTCGCGGCGGCCGCGTTGAACCCGGCCAAACTGCCGCCTGAGACGGATCCTGGCCTGCAGGCCGTTGGCAGCTACAAGGCGCCGGGCGTCACCTTTCCCAACGGCACGCATCTGTGCGAGCTCGAGGTTGATCCGGAAACTGGTGTCATCGACATTCTGAACTATCTGGTCGTCGACGACTTCGGCGTTATCGTCAACCCGATGCTGGTCGAGGGTCAGGTCCATGGCGGTGTTGCGCAGGGCGTGGGTCAGGCCTTCGCCGAACATACGGTCTATGACGAGACCGGCCAGCTCTTGAGCGGTTCGTTCATGGATTACCAGCTGCCGCGCGCCAGCGACCTCTCGTCGATCGCTTTCGAGACCATCGAGGTCCCGGCCAAAAACAACAAGCTGGGCGTCAAGGGATGTGGCGAAGCGGGCGCCACCGGATCGGCGCCGGCGGCGATGAACGCGCTGCTCAACGCCTTGCGCCCGATCGGTGTGCGCCATGTCGACATGCCGGCAACGCCTGACAAGCTCTGGCGTTTGATCAGGCAGGCGAGAGAGAACGCAGCGTAACGGGAGTTGTCATGACAGCAGGGATCAGCGCCAGGGAATTCGACGAACGCCGCGAGAAAGTGCGCCAAGCGGTCGCGCGCGCCGGTTTGGACGCACTGCTGGTGTGTTCGCGTGGCGGCGGCACGACGGACCGCTACGCCGACGTCATGTACCTCACGAACTTCTACACGCGTTTCCCGTTCATCCCCGATGTCCCCGGCGAATGGACGGCGCGGGCGCATGCGTTCGTTCTGATGGGCAAAGACGAAGCGCCGGTTCTGATCGCCGACGATGTGCCCAAACGGCCTGAGGAACTCCACATTGACGAGCATGTCATCACCGGCGATGTCATTGCGTCGCTGATCGAGGCGATCGGCAAGGCCGGCCTGCAGTCCGCGCGCATTGGCGTCGCCGGTTCGGACACCCTGCCGTGGGCCGTCCACCGCCGATTGGCGGCGGCGTTTCCCGAAGCAGAGTGGCTGCCCGCCGACGAGATCATGATGACCATCCGTATGGTGAAATCGCCGGGCGAGATCGCCGCGCTCAGGCGTGCGTCAAAGGTCGGCTGTCAGGCGACCGAGGCCATGCTGGACCGCGCCGAGGCGGGTGTCAGCCATGGCGAGGTGGTTGCCGCCGGCATGGAGGTGCTGGTGACCCAGGGCGGCATTCTCTACAACTCCTTCATGTCGTCGGGGCGCGGCGGCAACAACCCGCGGTCCGTCGCCAACAGTTTCCCGACCTGGGGCTCCGACGATGTCCTGGAAGACGGGGACTGGTTCCATGTCGGCATTTCCGGCGCCGTCGACGGTTACTACTTCGATCATGCCCGCTCCAAGCCGATAGGCCAGCCGACCGCCGAACAGGTGCGCGTGTTCGAGGCACCGATCATCGCTGTCCAGGCCGCCATGGACGTCATCCGCCCCGGCGTCACCGCCGCCGAGGTCGCGCGGGTTGGACGCCAGGCGCTTGAGGGACAGGGTTTCCCGTTGGAGGGCGCGTTCAAGGGTTTCGGCCACGGCATCGGTCTTGGCTGGGATTCGCCGTGGCTGGTCGAATCCGATCAGACGGTGTTGCAAAAGGACATGGTGCTCTGTGTCGAGCGCAGTGTGCGCCACATGGGTTATGTCGGCGACTTCGAAGAGACTGTGTTGGTGACCGACGACGGCATCGAGCTGTTGACCGATGCCGTCGTACGGCACTGGTAGGAGCCTTGCTCAGACTCCAAGCGACAGCCGGGTAAGCGCTGCAACCACGACACCCGCTGTCATGGCAATCAGCATGTTCTTTGTCATCACCATGGCGGCAAACACAGCCGCGATGCCGATGATCGTGCCGGTATCACCGGTCAGCAGCGCGGGCACGACGATGGCGACCATCACGGAGCTCGACAGGCTTTCCAGGAAGGCTTCTATACGTGGCGTCACCGGCACCACGCTCATGATCAACAGACCGCCGGCCCGGGTCAGGTAGGTCACCGCGGCCAGAGCCACGATGACAAGGATTGTCGAGGGGTCACTCACGGTAGAGCGCTGCGCCCACGACACCGCCTGCGAGGGCACCCGCCATGATGTGCCAGTTCGTCGGGAGCAGCCACAGGCCGAGTAGGGAGACGATCGCCGCCGCTAACCAGGGCAACACGTTCACGCGCCCGCGCCACATGCTGACCAGGACGGTCGCGAAGAAGGCGAGCATCAGGATGTCGAGGCCGTAGCGCTCAGGGTCCAGCAGCGCACCGGTGGCGGTCAGACCGGCCACGGTGCCGGTAAACCAGCAGACCCATAGCGCCAATCCACCGCCGACGAGCACGCCGACATCATTGCCGCCTTGCGCACGGTAGCTCATGGCCATCGCCCAGTTCGCATCGCTCAGCAGGGCCGCGGTGCCGAAGCGCCGCCACGGGCCGAGGTGGCGCAGCCACGGATGGAGGGCCGCGCCCAACAGGACATGCCGTGTGTTGACGGCCAGCACCGCCAGCAGGAGGGCGCCCAGGCCGGCGCGATCCAGGCCCATGTCGAGCGCGACAAACTGCGCGGCGCCAGAAAACACGGCGGCACTCATCAGTGTTGTCTCGACGTCCGTCAGACCGGCTTGCTGCGCCGCCGCGCCAAAGGCGATGCCGAGCACGACGGCATAGAGCGCGACCGGCGCGATATCCGGTATGCCGCTTCTGATACCGCGCCACGTGAGGACGACCGTATCATCTGTATCTTGCATCGTCTGCACATCTAACCATTTAATAGGTTAGGTATAGAGATTAGGGAATGGCGGAGTCAACCGCTAAGCTGGTTAGAACTGATTTGGCCGGGGGTGACGGCGATGGTGTCAGTAGGCGCGGGTTCGTTGGGCTTGTTCGGCGGTAGGCTTTGCCTCGATTTCGTCAACACAGCCAATCGCGGTGGAGACGGGATCGAGCGGGAGTTCCTGGGGGATCACGACGACCTTTGGGCATGGGGTCGCCATGTCGGCCTGTTGGCTCCCGGTCACCAAAGAACGACAGACACCGGGACCATGAGCTCGTGCCTTGCGCTCAGGGAGAGCCTCCATCGGCTTCTCTCGCCTGACAGCAGATGCGATCACGCGAGGGAAGACATCGAACGGCTGAACAAGGCGATGGCGCTGGGCGCACGCCACGCGCGTCTTGTCGCGAGCGAGGGCGGCGTAACCTACGACGCCGGCGCTCGTCTTGAGACATGGCTCATGGGTCCGGTCGCGTGGTCGGCGTCGGAGCTCCTGACCTCAGGTCAGGTCGGCAACGTCAAGACGTGCCCGGGGACCCATTGTGGGTGGCTGTTCCTGGACACCTCGCGCGGTCACACACGACGCTGGTGTTCGATGACCACGTGCGGCAACCGGGCGAAGGCGCGCGCCCACTATGAGCGCCATCTGAGCTGACGGTTTACTGGACCACGCGGCCGTTCGTGCCGTCACCGTTCGAAGGTAATCCGCCATTGCGGGCCGGCGCCGACGCCGTAAGTCTCCGCGAAGTTCGCGAAACTCAGGGCCAGCGACATGTTACCGACATTGTTCAACAGGATCAGCGGCGCACCAGGCTCGACGTCTGGGTAGGCGGCGGCATAGGTGACTGAATCCTGATAGATGACTTGGTCGTCTTCGGAGATCGTTACCGTCAGCACGTCGCCGTAGCTGGCGCCGAGTGAGCTGAAGGTTTCCTGGTCGATGTTGGTCCACAGGTTGCCAAAGGGATAGTGGATCAGGCTGACGAACCCGGTGATGGTGCCGGCGCTGATCCTGGGTTCATCGAGCTCGAGACGAACATACGAACCGCCGATCGAAGGTCCGACGTCGCCGAAGCCGATAATGCCTCCGGCGAGCGCGGCGGCCGTTGCGACAAACACGTCCCGCCCGGTGAACGTGTAATAGTCCTGATCGCCTGGTTCGGGGTTGCGCGTCACCTCGATGATACGAACATCGACGACACCGTAGTTCTCGGCAACCAGCGTCAACGTACCGTTGTCCGGTGTCGCGATGAAATGTCCGCTCTCGGTCAGCATCACGACCGGTTGCCTTTCCGATAACGGACTATCGTCGACGGCCGACACGAACACCGTGCCGGGGGGAAAATAGCCGAGCGCGGCGTCCAGGGTCTGCGCGGCCTCCCACAGATCGAAGGGCGCGATATCATGGGTCGAATCGACGACCTGCAGATAGGAGTCGAATGAAAGGGCGATACCCTTCATCTGGGCGGCCGCGCCGTGCCGTGTGCCTTTGTCCGACTGAAGCACGACAATGCCGTTCGTTTCCTGTGCATAGACGGGCGACATAGCCATTGCCGTCGCGAGCACGGCGGCGGTCAGCCAGACGATCCTTCTCGCCAAAGTAACAGGCATCATGATGGCCCCCTGTCTGCTATGTCGTCGGTGCGGTCAGGCCGCGTCGCTTTCGGCGGCTTCCAGCTTGTGCTGGGCATCCAGCCAGTCGGCTTCCGCTTTTTCCAGGCGCTTTTCGATATCGGCGCGCTTCTTCATCAGGTTTGTTGCGGGTTGGCCGGCTTTGTCGCCTTCGTACTGATCGGGATGAAACAGCGCGTGGTCGATCTCGCTGCGCTCGCGCGACAGTTTTTCGATCAGCGCTTCAGCTTCCTTGACTTGTTTGCGCAGCGCGCTCGTGCGTTCGCGCGCCTTGGCCGCGGCGCGGCGCGCTTCCTTGCGGTTGACCTTGCCGCCTGGCTCGGCGGCATCTTTCGCTTCGCCCGATCCGCTCAGGACCTGGCGGCGATAGTCATCCAGGCTGCCGGTGAATTCGCGCGCCGTCCCGTCGGCGATCAGCCACAGGCGATCGGCCGTCAATTCGACGAGATGCCGGTCATGACTGACCAGGATGACGGCGCCGGTGAAGTCGTTGATCGCCTGGACGAGCGCTTCTCGCGCATCGACGTCCAAATGGTTGGTCGGCTCGTCCAGGATCAGCACATGCGGCGCTTCGCGGGTGATGAGCGCCAGCGCCAGGCGCGCCCGCTCGCCGCCCGAGAGCTTCGACACCTCCGTCAGCGCCTTGTCGCCGGAAAACCCAAACCGGCCGAGTTGCCCGCGCACGGCGGCCGGCTTGGCGTCGGGCATCAGGCGGGTCATGTGCTGCAGGGGCGTGTCGCCGGAGCGCAGTTCCTCGACCTGATGCTGGGCGAAGTAGCCGACCTTCAGCTTAGTGGCCTCGTGACGGTCACCGGCCATCGGCTCCAGCCGGTGCGCCAGAAGCCGGGCAAGCGTCGTCTTGCCATTGCCGTTGCGGCCCAGCATCGCGATCCGGTCGTCGGGATCGAGCCGAAGGCCGACCTCCTGTAGCACCGGTGTTTCCGGCTGATAACCGACAGCGATGCCGTCATAGGTCACCAACGGCGGCTTCAATTCGCTGGGATTGGGGAACTCAAACGCGATGGTTTCGCCTTCGGCCATGGAAGCGACCGGCTGCATGCGCGCCAGCGCCTTCAGACGGCTCTGCGCCTGGCGCGCCGTATGGGCCTTGTAGCGCCAGCGATCGACATAGCTTTGCAGGTGCTTGCGCTGCTGCTCCTGTCTGGTGCGCAGTGCCTCGAGCTGCGCCAGGCGTTCGCCGCGCAGCCGCTCGAAATCGTCATAGCCGCCGGGGTAGAGAGTCAGCTTGCCGGCGGCCAGATGCAGAATGTGATTAGCGACGTTGTTCAGGAGATCGCGTTCGTGGCTCACCACGATCAGCGTCTTGGGATAGCTTTTCAGAAACGATTCCAGCCACAGCGTCGCTTCGAGGTCCAAATGGTTGCTCGGCTCGTCGAGCAGCAGGATCTCGGGTTCGGTAAACAACAGGGCCGCCAGGGCGACGCGCATCCGCCAACCGCCGGAGAAGCTTTCGATCGGCTGGTGCTGTTCGGCTTCGGTGAAACCGAGGCCGGCAAGGATGCGCGCGGCGCGTGACGGCGCGGCATAGGCGTCGATATCGGCCAGCCGGTTATGGATGTCGCCGATTTTCGCGGGGTCGGTTTCGCTTTCGGCGGCGGCCAGCAGATCGGCGCGTTCGATATCGGCGGCCAGAACCGTCTCCAGCGGCGTGCCATCGCCGGATGGCGCCTCCTGGGCGATCAGGCCGATGCGACGGTTCCTGCCCAGTTCGACATCGCCGCCATCGGGGTCCAGTTCGCCAGTTATGACCTTCAACAGCGTCGACTTGCCGGCGCCGTTGCGTCCGATCAGCCCGACACGGTGGCCGTCGGGGATCGTCGCACTGGCGCCGTCAATAATGACCCGTCCGCCAAGGCGCACGGTGATATCGCTTAAGGTCAACATGGCGGCGGGGTCTTAACACGGCCCCGGGGGAGAGTTGAAGGCTCGCTTAAATCTCGGTTTCGTCGGCTTCCGGATCGCCCGACGTCTCGCCGTCCTCCGGGTTGAGGCGGCGGATGATGATATCGCCGTTATCCATGATCTCCGGCATGGCGTATTGCGGGATCGCCATCAGCATCAGCTCCAGCGCCAGCATCAGCTTTTCGGCGGCCTCTTCGGCCAACACGGCTGGATTCTGGTCGGATTCAGGCGCCGTCTCGTCATCGGCCAACGCCGCCGGCGCGCTAAGCGCCATGGTCGAGGCCAAGCAAAGACTGGTGAAGATTCGGCGTTGAGGCGACATGGTTTCAGTCCCCTCGGCGATCATTGATGTCATGGGGGCAGACTGTCACCGCCCATCCGGGCGAATTTAAGGCGCGTATCGAACCGGACCCAAACAGGGCCGGGCGTGGGTTAGTGGGCGTCTTCCGCACGGGCGGCCTTTTCGGACCGGTTGGCGTGATAGCCGACCAACAGGAACCACGACAGGACCACCAGGCCCAAGCCCATGTAGACGCTGGAACCGTGCGGCGAGCCGGCTGCGATGAACAGGCCGAGGACGCCCAGGATGCCGAAAAAGATGGTGATGAAGATCGACGCCAACATGGTTGAGACCTCAAAGGAGTGGTTCGCGCGCGAGCATACGCATCTTGACGCCGAGAGCAAGGCTGACCCTGCGTTGCCAGGACGGAAGCCCGCCGCCTATGATGCGCCCACACATCATATGTCGTGATGTCTATTCGCGCTCGCTAGGGAGAATTCGTCGTGAAGGTTGCGTTCCTCGGAATGGGGGTCATGGGCTACCCCATGGCTGGTCACTTGGCCGCAAGCGGCCATGAGGTCACCGTCTATAACCGCAATGCAGACAAGGCGACGGCCTGGGTCGATCAGCATGGCGGCGCCAGCGCCGCAAGCCCGGCTGAGGCTGCGAAAGGGCAGGAGATCGTCTTCGCCTGTGTCGGCGACGACCCCAGCGTGCGCGACGTCATTACGGGCGACCACGGTGCGATCCACGGCATGGAGCCGGGCGCCGTCTTTGTCGATCACACGACCGCATCGGCTGATGTGGCGCGCGAGGTCGCGGCGGCGCTGGCCGACAAGGGCAACGGGTTTGTCGATGCGCCGGTCTCCGGCGGTGAGGCGGGTGCGCAGAACGGCCAGCTCACCATCATGTGCGGCGGCGACGAAAAGCACTACGAACACGCCCGTCCGGTGATGGAATGTTACGCCAAGGCGGTCAATCTGATGGGTCCGGTCGGCGCCGGTCAGCTCTGCAAGATGGCCAACCAGATCTGCATCGCCGGCCTGGTCCAGGGCCTGGCCGAAGGCCTCAACTTTGCCCAGCGCGCCGGCCTCGACGGCAAACAGGTCATCGATGTCATCTCCAAAGGTGCGGCGGGCAGCTGGCAGATGGAAAACCGCGGCCATACCATGCTGGAGGATGCGTATGAATTCGGTTTTGCCGTCGACTGGATGCGCAAGGATCTGCGTATTGCGCTTGCCGAGGCGCGCACCAATAACGGCGCCTTGCTGCCGGTGACCGCGCTGGTCGATCAGTTCTACGCCGAGATCCAGCGCCTTGGTGGCAACCGCTGGGACACCTCCAGCCTGATGCACCGGCTGAAGCGCGCGCCCTAGTCCGACGCCTTGCCGAGCCAAACGCTCTCCATCGCGACCTTGGGCGTTGTTCCGCGCGGTCGCATAGGATTGTGCCGGATGCCCGGCCTCTTTGGCGACCTTGCCTCGGACCTGGCTCAGATCAAGCGGTGGTCGCCGGCGATTGTCCTATCCATGACCGAGCAGGCTGAGATGGACCGTTGCGGCAGCACCGAGCTCGGTTCGTTGCTGGGTCAAGTAGGCATCGATTGGGCGCATCTACCAGTTCGCGATTTCCGCGGTCTGGATGCGGCGCAGGCAGCGCGATGGCCCGATCTATCGGGACGTCTGCATAGCTTGCTGGACAGCGGCGAGGGCGTCCTTTTGCATTGCCGTGGCGGCAAGGGCCGATCGGGCATGATTGGGTTGCGCCTGCTGGTCGAACGTGGCGAGAACCCCGACGAGGCGCTCAAGAGATTGCGTCAGGAGCGGTCGGGCGCCGTTGAAACGGAGGAACAGTGGGCCTGGGCCGCCATCACCGTGCGCCCGCTTCCTTGAACCCTGTCTACTGGGGAATGACGGTGCAGGTGACCTTGCGGTCCATGACGGCGGTGCAGAAGTTGGCGGCGGCGAAGGCGGAGTCGAAGTAACCGATCTGCACGCGATAGATCAGACCGGCGCCGGCAGATCCTTCCTCAATGACGGGATTGTGGTCGCCGACCACGCCGCCCAGTTCTGACTTCAGTTCCCGCCAACCTTCCTGGGCTTGCTCCGCAGTGCCGTAATCGGCGAGCTCAACACGAGTACCGGCATGAGAGTAGGCGGAGACGACCGGCAATTCCGCGACAGGCACGACGGGTTCGGTGACCTCGGCGACCTCGACCGGCTCATCGGCCGGGGTCTCGTCGGACACCGTCTCGTCGGGCAGGGCCGTTTCAATATCGGCGATGTTTTCAGCGGGCAGCGGCGGCACGGGCACGTCATCCAAGGCCGTGTCCGCAGCGGCATCGGCGACGTCAGGAGTGCTCTCGTCGGTCAAACCGTCATCCGAAGACGGTGGCGCCTCCGGCGTGGGCACGACGGCATCCGCGACATCCGGCGTTTCGGACGACGCGGCATCGCTGGTCTGGGTTTCCGGTGCGGTTGCGGCGGGTTCCGTCTCGACAGCCTCTGTCTCGACGGCCTCTATCTCGACGGGCTCTGTCTCGACGGCGTCGTTCTCAGCGGCATCCGTTGCCGCGACGTTGCTCTCCGGCAGATCGTCGGCAGCAAGGCTTTCGGCTGTCGACGCCATATCGGCGATGTCGCTGCTGTCGACGACATCTCCCGCTTCGCTCGGGGCGGTGATGTCTGGTGTGTCTGCGGCCAAGGCGTCGACGGTTTCGACATCCGGTTCGGCAGGAGCGATGTCGGCCGCTTGGCTCTCGAGGGTATCGGCGCCGGCAACACCGGGCTCTTCCGTTGCCACATTTGAGGAATCTGCGTCTTCGGCTACAGCACTGTCATTGGCCGCGCCATCAGCATCGGCATTGACCGAATCCGCTAGCGTTGTCCCCGAGGCAGCCTCGGGCGTTGTTTCCTGCGACGACGTCCCGGCGTTATAGGCAAGGACTTCCTGGTCGGCCTGATCAACGACGGTGCCCGACGACGTGCCCGCGCCATCGTTCGAGATCGCCGTTGTCTGTTCGTCGATCCAGGTTTCGACCGTGTCGGCCGCTGATCCGACGGCCGTCACCGAATCGCTCAAGGGGTCGCCGCCATCCTCGCGGTAGAAGTAAGCGCCGGCCGCGATCGCGACCACGACGGCAAGCCCGACAACGGCGCCGGCGAACCGTTTAAGCCGGCGACGCAAGCGCCAGTTGATGGTGCGGCCGGCGACATCGCCCTTAAGGGCGGCGCGCCGTTCGACCGCGGCAACGAAATCCTCGGATGGCGCCTCATCAACCGCTCGAAGCGTGCCGAATTCAGGCGGTGTCCGTTCGGGCACGTCACTGCTGTTTGCCTGGTCAACCATCTAACACTTCTTCATCGTCTGAATGTCGGCTGCCTTGCGCCTAGGCCGCCAACGGGTCTGCCAAGGCGCCCTCATATCTGGCGATCAGCGCAGCCGACGGGTCTAATCTTCTTCGGGGTCAGTATGGCCCGACTCGCCGACGATTCCATTTACCCAATTTGGCTACTCAAATGTGGGGTTTGTGTGTCTGGCCATTGGTTCACGCCAAACCCACGCTAGCCGTCAAAGGACGGCACACGCCCAGATGTTAGCCGGTGGCGATTAAGATATCGTAAAGCGCGGTCCAGCTTGCTTCATCCGGCGCGATCAACATCCCCTCGGTTTGGAGCGGGCCGTCCGGACGATAGGCCGTGCCATCGAGATTCCGGGCGTGACCGCCGGCCTCCGCGTGCAATAGCATGCCGGCCGCGTGATCCCACGGCGCCAGCTTGCGATATAGACCGAAGTCGAGCCGGCCTGAGGCGAGCGCCAGATACTCCAGCGCCGCGCACCGCAGGTCGACAAAGGGCGGCACCTGCTGGCAGCGTTCGACGATCCGAAGTGGTAGGGCGCGGTCGCCGAAACGAAGTTTGACCGTACCGAACATCCGTGCCGGCTCCTTCGGCGACGACACGTGGATCGGCTTACCGTTGCAGGTCGCGCCGTCGCCGCGCGACGCCAACGCCATGTCGCCATGCACGGGATCATGGAGGCACGCCATCTGGGTTTCACCGTTACGGGCAAGCGCCACGATCACGCCGAACAGCGGCAGGCCGGCCGCAAAGTTCGTCGTGCCGTCGACGGGGTCGATGATCCACACCGGCTGATCGGCAGTGAGGCGGTCCAGCACCGCCGGGTCGGCCGCCACCGCTTCCTCGCCAACGACAAGCGCGCCGGGAAGCAGCTCGCCCAGCCGGCGCGACAGCGTCGCCTCGGCAGCTTCGTCGGCCACGGTCACCATGTCGCCCGGCGCCTTGTCGCGAACGTCGCCGGCCGCCAGTTGGCGGAAGCGGGGCATGATGTCGGTGGCCGCGGTCTCGGCAACGATGGCGGCGACACGTTCGGGATCAACCATGAAGGCCTCTTTATTCTGTCGGCCCGTCGATCGGCCTACTGGATCATTGGCGCGGGCCGGGCCAAGATGCGGCGGCCTTCAACCAACCATGCTTCACGTCCATGCCTGTCATTGATCCCAGCCGCAAGGATCTTGTCGCGGAATTCATGGCGCAGCCCGCCGGTCCCCATAGCGGTGACCTCAGACGCCTGCTGAATGCCATGCGGACCGATCCGTCCTTGCCGCCCTACATCCTGGTCTGCATTGAGCCGTTTCGGAAATGGCGCCTGGCGCAGAAGGTCGGCGCACGCGGCACACCGGTCGAGTTGATCGGCGATGTGGCATATGACGACCCACTCGAGGCCGAACGCGCGGTCTTCCGGCTGCGCTGGAAGGGTCTTACCGGCGAGGACCTGACGCCGTGAGCGGGCTGCCTGAAAAGAAGATCATCGGTTATGCCGATCGCCTCGCCGTGGCTCCGGGCGAGACCATTGGCTTCAAGGTCAGTGCGGAAGGCACGGCGAGCTTCCGCGCTGATATCGTGCGGCTCGTCTCCGGGGATTTGCATCCCGATGGACGCGGCCTGATCGAGCACGTGGTGGCGACACCGGCCTCCGACGATTACCCGGCCCGCGTCCAGCCGATCCACGCGGGATCCTTCGCGGTCATCGATGACGATGCCGACTTGCTGGCATCGGCAAGCTTCAGCCTGTGCGCCTGGATCTGGCCGACCCTGCCGGGCGACGGCGAGCAGGTGGTCATGGGCTCCTGGGATGCCGGCGCCGGGCGCGGCGCCGCGCTCTTTCTCGACGACACCGGTGCTGTCGCACTGAAGCTGGGTAGCGGCGCCGACGGTGCGATCTCGGCCGGCGTGCCTCTTCTGGCGCGCGAATGGGCATGGGTAGGCGCCAGCTTTGATGGAGGCACCGGTCGTGTCCGCGTCTGGCAGCGGCCGGCAAAGGAGTACCCGGGCATGGCGCGGTGCGCCGACGAAACTGGTGACGTTGCAAACCAGCACGACACGGCCGCACTCAAGTTCCGGCTTGCCGCCGCCGGTGACGATGCACGAGGACCGTGCGCAACCGCGCATCATTTCAATGGCAAGATCGACGCGCCACGCGTCGCATCCAGCGTCCTTGACGAGGCCGGCGCGCTGCATTTTCAGAACGACCCCAGTCAATGTGCGACGACGGTCGCGGCTTGGGATTTCGCGCTGGCCACGACCGGCGACCGCATTATCGACACCGGTCCAAACGGCCACGACGGGCGCTTGGTCAATCTGCCGGCCCGCGCCATGAAGGGGCACAATTGGACCGGTGCGGTGCTCGACTGGACCAAGGCGCCGGAACAGTACGGCGCCATCCACTTCCACGACGACGACATCTATGACTGCGGTTGGGATGACGACGTGACGCTCGACGTTCCCGCCGATCTCGCCAGCGGCATCTACGCGGCGCGGATCGTGGCGGGCGATCAGGATGACCACATCCCCTTCGTTGTCCTGCCGCCGCGCGGCAAGGCGACCGCCGATGCCCTGTTTCTGATGCCCAGCGCCAGCTACATGGCCTATGCCAACGAACATTCGGCGGTACAAGGCGGTGGTTATCTGCAGGCGTTCTCGAATGGTCTGAACGGTCTCTCGGCCCAGGATCTGCTGCTCGATCAGCGACCCGATCTCGGCTACTCGCTCTATGACGTTCATGGCGACGGCAGCGGTGTCTGCTACAGCTCGCGCCTCAGGCCGGTGCTCAACTTCCGGCCCGGTGTCACCAACGCCTGGGTCGGTCCGGCCGGGACCTATCCCTGGCAGTTCAATGCCGACCTGCCGCTGATCGACTGGCTGGATCACGAGGGTTTCGCGTGCGACGTCGCGACCGATGAGGAGTTGAATGAGGAGGGCCTGGACCTCCTGAACCGCTACCGCGTGGTGCTGACCGGCAGCCACCCCGAATACTATTCGCTCGCCATGCACGACGCCTTGTCGGCATGGCTCAACCAGGGCGGCCGAATGATGTATCTGGGCGGTAACGGCTTCTACTGGCGTGTCGCCTACCATCCGGACATGCCGGGCGTGATCGAGCTTAGGCGCGGCGAGGACGGCATTCGCGACTGGGTCGCGGAAGGCGGCGAGTACTACCACAGCTTCGATGGCACCTATGGCGGCATGTGGGAGCGCCAGGGACGTCCCATTCACGCCATCGCCGGTGTCGGCATGGCCGGGCAGGGCTTTGATGTTTCGTCGTATTACCGGCGCACCGAAGCCAGCAACGACCCACGCGCCACCTTCGTCTTTGACGGCATCGATGACGAGATCATCGGCGACTTCGGCACGGTCGGCGGCGGCGCGGCCGGGATTGAGGTCGACCGCTATGACCGCGGCAAGGGATCGCCACCCCACGCGCTCGTGCTGGCATCATCGGAAGGTCATTCCGATACCTACTACCCAGGCCCCGAGGAGATCGACAACGCTTCGCCGCTGATCGACGGTTCGCAGAACCCAAACCTGCGCGCCGACATGGTGTTCTTCGAAACACCCGGCGGCGGTGCTGTGTTCTCGACCGGCTCGATTGCCTGGATCGGCAGCTTGACCTGGAACAGTTTCGACAACAACGTCGCCAAGCTGACCGGTAACGTATTGCGCCGGTTCCTTGATCCCAAAGCGTTTCCTGCACCTTGACGAAGGGGAGTTTGCGTGAGTACGTCGGCTGAAGCACCGGCGCTGATGGCGCTGGCATCCAATCCGCCCGTTTTCTCCGAACAGGAAGCGCGCCATGCGGCGGTAACGCTGTTCGGTATCGATGCCGACGCGGAACCAAAATCGAGTGAGCGCGATCGGAACTTTCGCGTCAACGCCGGTTCCGGCGCCGACATCGTCTTGAAGGTCTGCAACGTCAACGAGGACCCCGCCGTCATCGACTTTCAGATCGCGGCGCTGCGCCACATCGAAAGCACGGACCCTAGCCTGCCCGTGCCGCGCGTCGTCATGACGCACGCGGGCGAGGCGCGGACCCGGGTAACCAGTGAGGCGGGCGAGGAGCTGATGGTCTTCGCGCTGACCTATTGTCCCGGCGTGCCGCTCAGGGAGATGACACTGACGCCGCCGATCATGCGCGCGGTCGGCTCAACGATTGCCAAACTTGGGCTGGCGCTCAGGTCGTTCGAACGGGCCGCGCCGGATCAGGCTCTGGTCTGGGATATCCGCCGTGCCGACGCCATGCGCCAGCACCTTGCGTTGATCGGCGATGGCGCGGCCGAAGAGATGGTGCGCGAGACACTCGATCGGTTTGCCGCGCAGACACTGCCGACGATGGCGGGCCTGCGCCATCAGGTCATTCACAACGATGCCAATCGCGGGAACATCCTGGCTGTGCCCGGTGATGATGCCGAAATCAGCGGCGTGATCGACTTCGGCGACATGGTCGACGGTCCGCTGATCCAGGATGTCTCGACCGCGGCCATGGAACTGACCGCGTCGAGCGATGACCCGATCAGCTTCATCGAGGCGTTTCTGGAGAGTTATGCGGCGGTCAATCCGCTTTCCAACGACGAGGTGGCGTGTATCTATGACTGCGTGATGATCCGCCTTGCCGTCTGCGTCCTGGTGTATGCATGGCGCGACGCGTTCCAGGCGGAGTCGCGCTATGACGCGAAGGCCGAAGCGATGCGGTTTTTTGACGAAATGAAGCGGGTCGACGCTGTCGGCCGCGACGCGGCGACCGAGAGATTTCACACGGTCTGCGGCACCGGCTGATAAAAAAGAAAAGGGGCCGCGGCATGAGCCGCGACCCCAATCTTTGGTAACGAAGGTTGGCTGAGCTTAGAGCAAGGTCGTGTCGGACCAGTTTGGTCCGACACGTGAATCTTGCTCTACTTCACAAAATTAGAGACCGATTCACGGCCCGCATATGAAATGCGGGCCGATCGGGCTCTAGAAGCCCATACCACCCATGCCGCCCATGCCGCCCATGTCGGGGCCGCCTGC